>JADFUQ010000297.1 GCA_015222065.1 Bacteroidota bacterium | reverse complement strand
CAAAGATTTTTAAGACGGCCTACTAAAGAAAGATTATTAATATGTGAGCAAAAACTATAATATTTGTATATTCACAATAGTAATAACAATAAGGTTATTCAGAATAATGCGAAGTTATTTGGAATATTGTAATGTTATGTTGGAATGCTTAAAAAAATATGTCATTCATTTTCTTTCCATTATTCCACTATTCCATCATTCCATTCTTCCATCTGATACCTATTCATTTTCCGGATGAAACAATAATAATCTCTAATATGTTATTAATACTACTAATATTACTAATTACAGACCTGTTTTTTTATAAAGGGATAAGGCATTTATCAAATCACAGGTTAACGGTAAAACAGAAAAAGATTTTAACCTTGTTATTCTGGGCTCATAGTATTGGTTTTTTAGCTGGTACTTTATTAGTATCTAAATGGATGCATAATGATTATAATCCGGCAGTGCAACGAAGGATTTATTGTTTTGTTGGTATACTCCTCGCATTTTATGTACCTAAATTTCTTTTTATTCCATTTAATTTTTCTGAAGACATCATTCGCTTTAGCTCTATGTTGATTATCCGGATTGTTGGAAAAAGAAAAACCGAAGAAGTGAATAATAATCTAAAAATTACACGAATAACATTTCTTACAAAAGCAGGATTAATTCTTGCAGCAATTCCATTTGTATCCTTAATTTATGGAATGACTTCAGTGAAATTCAATTTCCGGATAAAAAAGATCAATCTGAAATTTAAAAATCTCCCTGAAGAGTTCTCTGGTCTAAGTATTGTGCATATATCCGATTTACACATTGGAAGTTTATACGGACATCATGAAAAGATTGTCGAAGCTGTAAAAATGATAAATTCCCTTTCTCCTGATATTATTTGCTTTACAGGAGATATTGTTAATGATTTTGCCTGTGAAATGAATGGTTGGTTTGAGATACTTGGTAAAATGGAAGCCCGAATAGGCAAGTATTCTATTTTAGGTAATCATGACTATGGTGATTATCATTATTGGAGTTCTGATGATGAGAAAATGAAAAACCTGGAAATGATAAAACAGGCTCATCACCGGTTGGGTTTCAAATTATTATTAAACAAATCAATTACCATAACAAGGCAGAATAATTCAATAGCAATTATTGGTGTAGAGAATTGGGGCAAACCTCCGTTTGCCCAGTATGGTGATCTTGATGCTGCATGCAAAGGTTTGAAAAAGAGCCAATTTAAGATACTGCTTTCTCACGATCCTAGTCATTGGGATGCTGAGGTGCTCAATAAAAAAGACATCCCTCTTACTCTTTCAGGGCACACACATGGGATGCAATTTGGAGTAAATATTGGAAAAATAAAATGGAGTCCTATCCAGCTTAAATATCCAAGATGGATAGGTCTTTATATTGAAGGAGAGCAACTGCTTTATGTAAATCCGGGATTGGGATATATTGGATATCCGGGCAGGGTTGGAATATCTCCTGAAATAACCTTTCTTGAACTTAATAGAAAGGCTGCTACAATATAGTGAAACAGCCTTTATCCAAATAAGTATAAGTTACCGAAACAAATTACATATTTTTAATTATTTCACTTCCAAATTCTGAACATTTAAGTTTTGTAGCACCTTCCATTAGTCTTTCAAAATCGTAAGTTACTCTTTTGCTGATAATTGATTTTTCTAAACCTTTAATTATCAGGTCGGCAACTTCATTCCATCCAATATACTGAAACATTAATACACCTGAAACTATCAATGAACCGGGGTTAACCTTATCCAGTCCGGCATACTTTGGAGCTGTACCATGTGTTGCTTCAAAAATTGCATGACCTGTTTGATAATTAATATTAGCACCGGGAGCAATACCTATTCCACCTACACTGGCAGCAAGAGCATCTGATATATAATCACCATTCAGGTTCAAAGTAGCAATAACCGAATATTCGGCAGGTCTGGTAAGTATTTGTTGCAAAAATGCATCAGCGATAACATCTTTGATCAACACTTTCCCTTCATCATTAGCTTTCGATTGTGCGAGGTTTGCAGCATCAACACCATCTTTTTCCTTGATCCTGTCATATTCCTGCCAAGTAAAAACCTGGTCAGAAAATTCACGTTCGGCAAGATCATAGCCCCATTGTTTGAATTGTCCTTCAGTAAACTTCATGATGTTTCCTTTATGAACAAAAGTAACCGATGGAAGTTTATGATCAATAGTATACCTGATTGCATCTCTAACCAGACGTTCTGTTCCTTCACGAGAAACCGGCTTAATACCAATTGATGTAGTTTCCGGGAAACGAATTTTTGTCACACCTAACTCAGATTGCATGAATTCAATAATCTTTTTTGCTTCAGGGGTACCTGTCATCCACTCAATCCCCGCGTATATATCTTCAGAGTTTTCCCTGAATATAACCATGTTTGTCAGTTCAGGCCTTTTTACCGGAGAAGGAACTCCTTTAAAATATCTTACAGGGCGTAAACAAACATAAAGATCCAACTTTTGCCTTAAAGCTACATTTAATGATCGAATCCCTCCTCCTACCGGTGTTGTAAGCGGACCCTTAATGGCAACAATATATTCCTTAATAGTATCAAGGGTTTGCTGAGGCAACCATTCTCCATTCAAATTATAAGATTTTTCACCTGCAAAAATCTCTTTCCAGGCAATCTTTCGTTTTCCATTATATACTTTTTCAACTGCTGCATCAAAAACCCGGACAGCTGCAGCCCAGATATCAGGTCCTGTACCATCCCCCTCGATAAATGGTATTATTGGGTTATCAGGAATTTTAAGTTCATCATGTTCTTTGGTTATTTTCTCAGGTTTCATTTTTAAATAGTTTATGTTTGTAAATATTATATGGAACTTACGATGTAAATATTCAGTGTCTTAAGTTTGGAATGGATAGAATGCTAAAATGATTAAATGAGTAAATGCTAAAATGTTTGAATTTTTATTATCCATCTTAAATATTTTTTGTTCACTTTTAACTTATTTTCTTCTAAACTTTAGTTCACTTTAAGTACTCTTAGTTACTGTTTTTTAATTATTCGAAGTCGAGATTAAGTCTCTGTTTTAACTTATTAATATTCGGATTTTTTTCAGAGAGGTATTTATATTTATCTTCATCCGTATAAAGTGCTTTTTCCTTGTTTATTTCCGGAATAAAAGTAACTATTTTAATATTATCATTTTTCAATTCCTGCCTGAGGAAATTAGAAAGATCTGCTTTGATCATAAGGTTGAAGTCGTCCTCCTGGGCTGTATTACTCATTTCAATCTCTATAGCAAAGTCATCTTTTATTACCGGATTACTTGCTTTTAGAGTAGTAGCCATTCGTGGTTTCTCTTTACGCATCATTTCTGCAAACAGGAGCCACTTCTCCATTAACTCTTCTCTGGAAAAGTCTTCAATTTGTTTTTCCTGCTTCTTTTTGTTAATTAAACTCTGGCTTTGGTCTGCATCTTGTTGTTTGGTGGCAGAAGACATTTTGCCGTTAATTATTCTACCAATTGATGGTGTCGAGGGCTTGTATTTTGTTTTGCCATTCCTGACGAGTGCCGGTGATTTAGACTGTGGTTCTGCTTTTTCCTGCTCTTCTTTTTCCGGTTTCTCTTCTTTTTTATTTTCCTTCTCTATCTTTTTTTTTTCAATAGTTTCATTTGCAGGCATTGTAAGCATACATAGCTTTAACAGTGTAAGTTCCACATGAAGCCGCTGGTTCTTGCTGCTTTTAAAATTAATGTCTGCTGAACTACAAATATCCAATGCTTTATACAGAAATTCGACAGGACAATTCCTTGTTTGCTCCAAATACTGATCTTTCACTGAAGCCCCAATCTCAAACAAAGGCAGAGTCACCTCATCTTTACATACCAGAAGATCCCTGAAATGATTACTTAACCCATTAATAAAATTGTGTCCATCAAATCCTTTACCCAGTATTTCGTCAAAAATCATGAGGCTTGAGGAAATGTCATGCTGAATAAAATTTTTTGTTAATCTGAAATAGTAGTCATAATCAAGAACATTTAGATTTTCAAGTACTGTTTTATGCAATATATCTTTACCGGAAAAACTAACCATCTGGTCAAAAATTGACAGAGCATCCCTCATGGCACCATCAGCTTTTTGAGCTATGATGTTTAGTGATTCGGGTTCGATATTTACGTTTTCCTGTTTTGCAACGTATGCCAGGTGTGCAACAATATCTTCACTTTTTATCCGGTTAAAGTCAAATATCTGGCATCGGGAAAGAATTGTGGGAAGAATTTTATGTTTCTCCGTTGTAGCTAAAATAAAAATAGCATGTGCCGGGGGTTCTTCAAGCGTCTTCAGGAAAGCATTAAATGCTGATGCAGATAACATATGAACCTCATCAATGATATATGTGGAATACTTTCCTACCTGTGGAGGAACCCTAACCTGGTCTATCAAGCTGCGTATATCATCTACCGAGTTGTTTGATGCGGCATCAAGCTCATGTATATTATATGAACGGGATTCATTAAAAGATTTGCATGACTCACATTCATTACAAGCTTCTGTATTACTACCTGGATTTTGACAATTTATGGTTTTTGCAAATATCCTGGCACAAGTTGTTTTTCCAATCCCTCTTGGTCCGCAAAATAAATATGCATGCGCAATTTGATTTTTGCTCATCGCATTTTTTAAGGTATTGGTAATTGAAGTCTGCCCAATAACCGAATCAAAATTTTGTGGTCTGTATTTACGGGCTGAAACAATAAAATTCTCCATATAAAATTGATATAATTAGCTAATATTTAGCTGCCTGGATCAGATTCCATGAACTGCACAACTGCATTTACAAAGATAAAAGAGTTTAAATAAACTCCAGATGAATTTGCTATTATTTTATTT
>JADFUQ010000296.1 GCA_015222065.1 Bacteroidota bacterium | reverse complement strand
GCAGAGGATAAAATAGGAGAAATACAAATTGATTATAAATCAAAGTATGGTGATTATCCTCCCGGATTTATTGTTTTAGCTCCTTCACAGAGATGTAATTTACAATGTGTGGGCTGTTATGCGGGAAGTACCAGCCGGACAGTATCAACACTCCCATATTCTGTTGTTGACAGGATAATAGGTGACGTTCATGATGTGTTTGGCAGAAAGTTCGTAGTAATTACCGGAGGCGAGCCTTTTATTTACAGAAGTGACGGTAAAACCTTGTTAGACATTTTCGAAAAATATAACGATGTATTTTTCCTGGTCTACACTAACGGAACCTTAATAACACCTTCAATAGCTCAAAGACTTGCAGAACTAGGAAATGTTACACCTGCAATATCTGTTGAAGGTTATGAGCGGGAAACTGATGAACGCAGAGGTAAAGGCGTGTATAATAAAATAATGAAAGCAATGGAAAACCTGAGGAAAGCAGGGGTTCCGTTTGGAATTTCGGTAACAGCAACAAGTAAAAACTATGAATTGCTACTTACTGAAAAATTCTACGATTATTATTTTAAAGAATTGGGCGTTTCATATATGTGGCAGTTTCAATTGATGCCTATCGGACGTGGTAAAGAAACCTTTGATTTAATTGTATCACCTGAAAGAAGAGTAGAGCTTTACAATGTTTGGGAAAAATTATTAACTGAAAAAAAATATCCTGTTGCCGATTTTTGGAATAGTGGTATTCTAAGTAACGGATGCATAGCTTATGGCAGGCATAATGGATATATCTATATCGATTGGAACGGCAATATTACGCCTTGTGCTTTTGTGCCTTATTATGTTGATAACGTATATGATTTATACAAAGAAGGCAAAAACCTTGCCCATGCAACTTTGTCAGTATTAATGAAAAACGGACGTAAATGGCAAAAAATTCATGAGAAAACACGCAAAAATCATTTGATGCCTTGTTCAATAAGAGACCATTATAAAAATTTCAGAGAAAACATACTTACCGATAATGCAAAACCTGAAGACATACAGGCTGCCGAAGCCATAAAAGATGCAATTTATTTTCAGTCTATGGTTAATTACGATGAAGAACTAACAAAATTAACTGAAAATATTAATGAACCTGAATATTCGGATGTCTTACAGAAAATATAAATATAATATTCAATATTAGAAAGGAAAAACAGGAATGAAGATAGCGATAATAGGATTTGGGGCTGCTGCTATAGGGTTTATTGAAAAGATGAAGGATACTGGGAATGAGATCCATATTTTTGAAAAAGGTAAAGATATTTATTCGGCCAGTATTTCGGGTATTCGTGCTGATGGGAAACTTTTTGTTTCAAAGGAAATGGGAGGGGCAATGGATATTGACCTCGATCTTCAAAAAGACCTTGTGGATTTTTGGATTGGAAAATCCGGTAACGGAGAATATGAAACGGGGCACTCATTTAGAAATAAGGATTATTATATGCAGTTTTACGAAAAAGGATTTCAACCCATTATTTCTGATTTTTATCATTTAGGTACCGATCAGTTAAAAAAGATATTGTTCAATATTTATGAAAAATTCAGATCGTTACCAAACATTCATTTCCATTTTGAAACCCCTGTTAGTAATATTTCGGTTGAAAGAGATCACGTTAAAATAAATAATAATGAAGCTTTCGATAAGGTTGTTGTTGCTGTAGGACGAAGTGGATACAAACTGATAAAAGCCATTATAAAACAATATCCTGAGATAGTACTTAACAGTACTACAGTTGATATCGGTGTGCGTTTTGAACTTCCCAACCATATTGTAGAAGACCTCAATAAAGAAATGTATGAGTTCAAGGTACGCTATAAAAGCAAGACAGGCTATATGGTCCGAACCTTCTGTAATAATCCGTCGGGTTATGTTGTAACAGAAAATTATGGAGACATTACTATGGTTAACGGACACGCCAAATTAAAGGAGAAGAGTGAGAATACTAATTTTGCAATTCTTACAACTGTACAGTTAACACAACCTTTTAACGATCCCATTGGTTATGGCACTCACATTGCTGGAATGTCGAACATGTTGGGAGGGAATCGGGTGATCCTTCAAACCTACAGCCATTTTGTAAACTCAAAGCGAACAAAAAATTTGTATAGGGTTATGCCTACCCTCAGCAATGATAAATACATTCTCGGGGATATAAACCTGGCATTCCCCCGAAGGATCATTGAGAGTATTATTGATTTTGCGGAAAATTTAAATCAGTTGATTCCCGGAATAACTCAACCCGATAATCTGGTGTATGCGCCTGAGATCAAATTCTATTCAAACACTCTAAATAATGAGAAATTCAAGAACCTTAAATTTATTGGTGATTGCTCCGGATATACAAGGTCTATAATTTATGCTACAGCACATGGGTATTTGATGGCTGAAGAATTTTTAATTGAATGAAATTATTTTTAAATTGCATATACTTGTTTAATTCGTTTAAAAAAATAATCAGCCGGATTTATTCAGTTTTGAAACAGAACTCAGCAAAAAGCAGCGTGATTTGCTTGATGTTTCAAAAGGGAAGTGGTTTTACAAATTGATACTAAGAAATATTAACCAATAAAAAAGTTTCGGACAAAAGCTATACAACAATAAATCATTAAGATGAAAACAGAAGAATTTATTTTTAAAAAAGTTGTTGAAACAATCATTTTCAATAAGCATTACAGATCTGTAGCTGTAAAACAATTAGACAAATACATTAAAAACAATATTGAAAATGATAGTAGTGAGGAGCTTGTTGACGCCAAATTAAAAAGATATCAGTTTCTTTCCAGCTTTTTAAACATTGCTAAAAAGAATCTCGACAGGGGTTTTTATTCTAAATTGGCTCTTAGCAAACTGATTCATTCTCTTACAGGAGATACATTGATAATCAATGGAGCTGATAAAATCAAGAGTAAACAAATTGAATACAAATCGAAATATGGAGAATATCCTCCCGGGTTTATTGTATTATCTCCTACAAAAAGATGCAATTTGAAATGCAAAGGCTGTTACGCGTCAAGCAATAGCAGCACAAGTTCAACATTACCATATTCTATTGTTGATAAAATAATAAGTGATGTATATAACATCTTTGGAAGGAAATTCGCTGTTATCAGCGGTGGTGAACCATTTCTCTATAAAAGTGAAGGTAAAACGCTGATGGATATCTTCAAAAAACATAACGATGTATTTTTCCTGGTCTATACAAACGGAACTCTGATAACACCGGATATTGCCCAAGAACTTGCTGAGCTTGGGAACGTTACACCGGCAATTTCTGTTGAAGGCTTTGAGAAGGAAACAGACGCACGCAGAGGGAAAGGGGTTAATAATAAAGTATTAAAAGCAATGGAAAACCTGAGACAGGCAGGTATTCCTTTTGGAATTTCTGTAACGGCTACAATGAAGAACTATAAGCTTTTGCTAAAAAATGAATTCTATGATTACTATTTTGAGGAATTAGGCGGATCATATATGTGGCAATTTCAGTTTATGCCAATCGGACGCGGAGAGGAAGAATTAAATTTAGTTGTAGATCCTGAAAAGAGAGTGGCACTATATAAAATGTGGGAAAAATTGTTGGCTGAAAAAAAATACCCTATGGCTGATTTCTGGAATAGTGGGGAATTAAGTAAAGGATGCATCGCTTATGGTCGCAAAAACGGATACATCTATATTGATTGGAATGGTAATATTATGCCTTGTGTTTTCGTACCTTATTATGTCGATAATGTATATGATCTATACAAACAAGGTAAAAGCCTTGTTCACGCAACACAATCGACATTAATGAAAAATGGCCGGAAATGGCAGAAAGATTATGAAAGGCCGGGCTATAACTACTTGATGCCATGCTCGATAAGGGACCATTACAAAAATTTCAGAGAGAATATAATAACCGATAATACAAAACCTGAAGATGAACAGGCTGAAAAAGCCCTGGAAGATCATAAATATTACAGTTCTATGATTAAGTATGATGATGAGCTTGAGGAATTAACAAAAGGAATAATATATAGAGACTAGTTAAATAATAATTATCTGTTTTAATATAAATATTTAATAAAAAGTAAAATGATTGATTTAATTAAAAAAGGAATCCTGACAGGTGTCGGGCTTGGTCTTATGACTAAAGAGAAAGTTATGGACTATGCAAAAAAAGCTGCCAAAGAAGCAAAATTGACTGAGGAAGAAGGGCGTAAGCTTGTTGATGAACTTCTTGATCATTCAGAAGAAACCAGGAAAGAACTTGAAAAGAAGATCAATGATCAGGTAAAAAATACCCTTGACCAAGTGGGTGTAGCTACCAAAGAAGATATCAATGAACTTAAAAAGATGATAGACAAGCTACAAAAAAAAATAGAAGGAAAGACAAAGAGGTAGAATGATTCGTAAAATTGGAATGCTTGGCCGGACGTATCGTTATGCCAATCGTTATTTGGAAATTATCAGGGTACTTACAAAGCATGGATTTGCCGATCTTATTTCTCAATCAAGGATTGAAAACGCCATTAATTTTGGAAAGCGGATTGTTTTTATAAAGACAGATCAGCAAATATCTACCCGTTCACGCTGGGAACGAATGCACCTGGTGCTTGAAGAACTGGGTCCGACTTTCATCAAATTCGGGCAAATTATAAGCACCAGGGCGGATTTGATCCCAAAAGAATTATTATTTGAACTGGAAAAACTCCAGGATTCTGTTCCTCCATTTCCGGGAGATAAGGCAGTTTATCTCATTGAAGAGGAATTAGGGAAAACCTATTAAGGAAATATTTAATAGCTTTTCAAACGTATCTGTTGCTGCAGCTTCCCTGGCTCAGGTTCACAAGGCAACGCTTCTTAACGGAGAAAAGGTCGCGGTTAAAGTTCAGCGTCCCGGGATTAATCGTATGATTGAAACCGACCTGGAGATCATGTTTCATCTGGCCACGATGATGGAAAAACATATTCCGGAAATGAGATCATATAGCATTGTCAAAATAGTTGAAGAATATGAATCATCGATCCGCAAGGAATTGAATTTTGCTAATGAAGCTTCAAATCTGGAACAATTTGGAGCAAATTTCCAAAAAGATACAAATATATATGTTCCTCAATGTTACCGGGATTACACCACGAAAAAAATTTTGACATTGGAGTATATCGATGGAATTAAGTTCTCTGATATTGATGATAACAATACGAAAGAGTTTGATCCAAAAATTATTGCGGACAGGGGGGCAGATTCGATTTTAAAACAGATATTTGAATATGGGTTTTTTCATGCCGACCCGCATCCGGGGAACCTTTTGATATTACCTGATAATGTGATTTGTTTCCTTGATTATGGAATGATGGGAACCCTAACCCAAAATACAAGGCAGTTAATATCAATTATACTGATAGGAGCTATAAATCGTGATGCGGAAAAAATTGTGCGAGGTGTACTCAGATTGTGCGAGGCCGACGGAGAGGTAAACGTTTTGAAATTAGAATTACAAGTGACTGAACTTATAAACCGGTATTTCTATGTGTCTTTGGAACAGATGGACATTCCTGCCATATTAGATGATATGTTGTCATTTTTCCCTGATAATAATCTGAAAATACCTTCCGATTTATACTTATTAGGAAGAGCATTGATACTTTTTCAGGGAGATGGTGAAAAATTAGATCCGGATTTTAATGTGGCCAAATATGTTGAACCTTACGCTACGAGGATCATTAAGGATCGTTTACATATTCGTAAGTTGGCAAATAACATATATTTTTCCACGGAAGAATTATTGCAATTAATAAGTGACCTGCCTTATGAGACCCGGGAGATCCTTGAAAAAGTCAAGAACGGAAAAAT
>JADFUQ010000295.1 GCA_015222065.1 Bacteroidota bacterium | reverse complement strand
CTTACTCCCCATATAGAATATGAAGCCACTGTTTATTATGATGACCCTGAAGTCCTGACAGTCACGCATGTCGGTATCGAACGGATGCCGGTAAACAATCATTCAGTTATTGATCGCGAAATCAAGGCAAACAACGGAATGGCAATTCATATTTTACCTGTTTGCAAGTAGTCAAATCAAGAAATTATAAATTATTTAGATCAACATTATGAAAACATCAAAAAATTTATTTTCTGTATTTATTTTGCTTTTACTTTTTAGATGCTCATCCGAAAAGATAGCAAATAATACTTTGTTTATCGCTCCATCCGGAAATGATAATTGGTCAGGGAAATTAGCCGAACCAAACAATAATGAAACTGACGGTCCATTTGCGACTTTCCAAAAAGCACAGGAAACAATTCGTGAATTAAAAAAGATGGGGAAGTTACCTGCCGATGGAGTAACAGTTTATGTACGTGGAGGAAATTATTCAATATCAAAAACAATAAAATTTACCACAGAAGATTCGGGAGAAGAAAATGCTCCCATTACCTGGTGTTCTTACAATGATGAAAAACCGGTTTTTTCAGGGGGTGTGGCAATATCAGGTTTTATGAAAATTTGTGATGCTGAAGTTTTAAAACGAATTGAAAAAACTTATCATGATTCAATTCTGGTTTGTGATCCCGCACGTGCGGGATTAAAACCGAAAGAGTTAACTTTTCATCGGCGTAAACCACTGGCTATGGAATTGTTTTTTAACGATGAAGCAATGACAATAGCCCGTTATCCAAATGAAGGTTGGCTAAAAATTACTGATGTGCCACAATTCGGCACGGAACTAATTCATAAAGGAGATTTGCCTCATACACGTTTTGGCATTCCGGTTGGAAGGCACTATGGCAGGTTTACGTATGAAAGTGATCGACCGGAACGTTGGCATAAGACAGAAGATATTTGGATGCATGGATATTGGTCATGGGATTGGTCAGATATTTATAATAAAATAGAAAATATTGATGCTGTAAAAAAAGAAATCTATCCGGCTGCGCCTTATAGTGGTTATGGTTATACTAAAGGACAACGGTTCTATTTTCTGAATGTTCTTGAAGAATTGGATTCTCCCGGCGAATATTACATAAATAGAAAAACGGGGAAACTATATTTTTGGCCGCCTGAAAATATTAATGAAGGAGAAGTCACGGTTTCGATTTTGGAAGAACCTTTACTTGTTTTAGAAAATACTTCGTATGTTAATATTGAAGCTATTACCTTTGAATGTTCCCGAACGACAGCAGTCAAAATTATTGGTGGTAATAGTAATAAAATCGCCGGTTGTGTTTTCCGGAATCTCGGCAATGTGGCTGTTATTATTGATGGTGGTGAAAACAATGGAATCATCAGTTGTGATATTTATGGAACTGCCAGTGGTGGAATTCATCTGACCGGTGGCGACCGTAAGACTTTGACACCGGCAAACAATTATGCTGAAAACAATCATATCTACAATTTTGGAAGAGTTTTCAGAACATACAGTCCGGCTATTAGCATGAACGGCGTAGGTAATCGATTATCTCATAACCATATTCATGATTCTCCTCATGCCGGTGTACTTTTTGGTGGAAATGAACACATCCTGGAATTTAATGAAGTTCACGATATTGCCAAAGAAACCGGTGATGTAGGTGCATTTTACATCGGAAGAAACTGGACTTGCCGTGGTAATATAATTCGCTACAACTATTTCCATCACCTTTTTGGACCTGGTTTGCATGGCGTTCGTGCGGTTTATCTTGATGATTTTTCAAGTGGAACAACAATATTTGGTAACGTTTTTTACAAGGCAGGACGAGCTGCGTTCATTGGTGGAGGAAGAGATAATATTATTGAAAATAATATTTTTGTAGAATGTGATCCTTCTATTCAAGTTGATGCCCGTGGCTTAAGCTGGGCAAAGAATTATTTTAATAAATCGAGTAAACTTCATGTCAGTACGCTATTTGACGGAATGGATGCGGTAAATTTTAGTCAACCGCCTTACAGCGAAAAATATCCGGAACTGCTAACCCTCTATGATGATGATCCGGCAATGCCGAAGAATAACAAAATCATTCGTAACGTTTCTTTTGGTGGAAGATTTATTGATCTGTATGACAAACTCAATTTTGAAATAGTTGAAGTAACGGATAACTTAATTGGCGATCCTGTATTATTGAGAGGAAGCCTGGAATCTGATCAATCGGATAATTTCCAAATATTTCAATATGGTCATGTTGAAACTATGGAAAACATGAAAGGAAATAAATTTTTAAAAGAAAATCCTGGTTTTGAAGATATTGCAAAAGAAAAATTCCAGTTGAATGATAAATCCCCGGCTTATGAACTCGGATTCAAAAAGATACCGGTTGAGAAAATCGGATTGTATAATGATGAATATAGAACACAGATGACGCGGATGACACTGATTTACACGGATAAAAAAATAAATCTTAATAAAAATAAGGAGAAATAGAAATGCTACATTCGAAAATAACTAATAATCAAATCTGCGAAAATTCGCGTAATCCGTGTTATCCGCGTTCTATAAAAATGAAAAATTATATTAAAAAATCAAAACTGTTTTTTTTGTTTGCCGTAATGGCTTGTTTTATTATATCAGGATGTTCAAATTCCAAAAATAAGGAAAACACTGATATTGAAAAAATTACTGTTGCTGATACTAATGTTTTTGAAGGAGATTTCTGGAGAAATCAGGCATTAACGGATATTATGCCATACTGGATAAAATATTCTCTTGATACTGTTGACGGGGCATTTATTACTAATTTTGACAGGAGTTGGAATCAAATTAAAGGAACAGAAAAACATCCGAGTATGATTTCAAGGCATATTTTTGGTTATTCTGTTGCTTATCTTTTTACAGG
>JADFUQ010000294.1 GCA_015222065.1 Bacteroidota bacterium | reverse complement strand
ACAAGTTCTGTGGTATTTGTTACTCGCTCCCACAAAAACCCATGGCGCAAACCCGCTCGTGAACTTCCATGTTGAAAAACCCAGATACTATTGCGCAACCATTATTTAATCATTCTTGTTTGTGCATTAATAAATACATGGAAGTTTCATATTTTGTATTATTTTAAACCTCTTATAAAAGCAGCAGCTTCTGCTGATGCAGCACCTGCAGATAATATTGAATCCGGTATATCCATTGGTCCTGACGAAGTGCCGGCAACAAATACTCCCTCAATACTTGTTTTTGCAGGACTTAATAGTTCATCTTCCTGTTTAACATATTGATGAATATCCAGAGCTAATGGTTCGGATTTAAAGAAACCAGATACATCTTTATTCGGCAGAACACCAACTGAAAGCACAACCAGGTCATGATCAGCTTCTACTGTTTTTCCACCGTTTTCAAAATCTTCATATTTTAAAGTAAGGTTGCCATTTTCTTTCTCTTCAATTTTAGCAATTTTGCCTTTAATAAATTCCACGCCCATGCTTTTTCCCTGTTCATAGAATTCATCAAACCCTTTTCCAAATGCTCGTATATCAATGTAATAGATAGTAACATCTGTCATTGGAAGGGCTCCTAATAACAACTGGGCCTGTTTAATTGAGTACATACAGCATATTTGAGAACAGATGGGATTTCCAACTGACAGGTCCCTTGACCCTGTACATAATACATAAGCAATATTGTCCGGCATTCTTCCGTCAGATGGACGCAGAACATTGTTGAAAGGCCTGGTTGGAGCAAGCAGTCTGTCCATCTGCATAGAATGAATAACATTTTTAAACTTTCCGAAACCATATTCTTTTTTCTTTTCAGCAGGAAAGAGTTCAAATCCTGTGGCTATTATAACCGACTTTACTGATAAATCGAATTCCTTTTTTTCCATTGAAAAGTCTATCGCATTAGGAGGACAAGCCCTTTCACATGCACCGCACAATGTACAATTTTCAATATCTATAGCCGCTATCCGTGGGCTGGCAAGGTCAAAAGGAATAAAAGCCGCTTTTCTGCCGGCAAGTCCATAGTTGTATTCATCTTCAACAACCACCGGGCATTTTTCTTCACAAATCGGACAACCCGTACACAAATCAGCTTTTACATACCTCGGTTTTTCGATAATCATTGCTTTTAATCCATTTCCATCTCTTTTAATATCCTCCACCTCACTATATGTCATGATGGTGATGTTTGGATTACGGGCTGTCTCTGATATCTTCGGGGTGGCAATACAAGCAGAACAGTCAAGTGTAGGAAAAACCTTACTGAGCTGTATCATCTTACCTCCAATGGACAGGTCCTTTTCCACCATTAGAACCTTAAACCCATTATTGGCAAGATTTAGGGATGCCTCCTGTCCTGCTATTCCTCCGCCAATAACCAAAGCATCATATTTCAGTTTATTAGTGCTTCTCTGTTCGGGAGAATTTATATTGTTATTCATCATTTTTGTTTTTCTTTTTCTTCCGGGTCTATATATTTTTCGGATTGAATATTTCCTAATCCGCTTAATGCCTTGCTGAAGTTCTTCATATGATTTGAGAAAGGTGTTGCGCATACTGAACAAACTGCAGCCATTTTCAATCTTGCCGGATTGACACCTTCCTTTTTCATAAGTTCCTGACTATATGCAACTAATTTGCCTGTTTTCTCAGAACAATCAGCACTAAACGGGCAATCTGTACCATCAGCAGCTACAAACACACCGTCAAAGCCTTTATTGAAAGCCCTTAATATCCATCTTGGTTTTACTCCTGACGAACATGGTACACTAATAAAACACACTGACGGAGAATAATGAATATGCTGTTGTCCGGCAAGGTCTATCCCCGGATCAGATATTTTATCCGTGGAAAATACCAGTATTTTTGGCACAAAATCCTTTTCCTGCTCCATTTAAATAAAAATTAATTTTACTTATTAAAAACCATCTTCTTTGATGATGGACATATTTCTTTTGTTAAAATATATAATTGGAATAATGGAATAATGGAATTATAACAGTTATTCATTTTCTTTCCATCAATCCATTTTTCCATTTTTCCATCATTCCTTGATCATTTCAATAAAGCGCCCAATGGGTGCAATAAAGCCACATTCCTGGATAATGGATATTTACTAAGGAATGTTATCCTTTCTTCATAAATACTTTAAAATACCCGGGTTCCTCAACGATCCCCATGAAATCATGTCCTTTCTTGGTACACCACTTGGGCAGATCTTTTTTAGTACCTTCATCTGAAGATAAAACTTCCATGACTTGTCCGGGATCAATTGTTCCCATTGCTTTTTTTGCTTCAAGAAGCGGACCGGGACAAGCAGTACCCCTTGCATCAACAGTTTTGTCAACTTGTAAATCTTTTAATTCTTCTGGTGTCATAATAGTATTATTTTAAATTGTTAAATAAATAATTGGATTTTGCTTTCTTGTGCATCAGACAGATAACTGCCTACTCCAACATAATTCAAATAAGGATAATCAATAATTTCTTCTCTTTTTATGCCCATTAAATCCATGGACATTTCACAAACATTAATTCTTACACCAAGCTCGCCGGCAGTTTTGAACATTTCGTCTAATGATGCCACATTTTTCTTTTTCATTAGCGATTTGAGCATTGCTGTTCCGATGCCTGCCATATTCATTTTTGATAGTTTCACTTTTTTACTGCCTTTAGGCAACATAATACCAAACATTTTAGATATAAAATTTTTCCCTTTTACTTTCTTTTTGGCATCTCTTAAAGCCGATAAGCCCCAAAAAGTAAAAAAAAGATCGACTTCCATATCATAAGCTGTTGCCCCTGTTGCAATAATCATTGCAGCAAGCAATTTATCCAAATCTCCTGAAAAAACGACAATAGATAATTTGTCTTTTGTGCTCTCTTTTAGTTCAGCTATTTGAGATTCTAATTCTTTTATTTTTTTTTCTATATCCAAACTTCTTAAATCTAAATGAACAAATGTACATCAGCTTCCTGAGCAGAGGTTATATATTCACTTATACCAACAATATCATCGGCCAAATCAATAAAATCTTCCAGTTTCTCGCCCCCCCATATCTTGCCAGCCAAACCACAGATATGAATTTTAACATTGGTTAATTCTTTGGCTTCCTTGAAAAATTCCACCCATGTTTTTACTTTTAGTTGTTCCAGTGAATTTAAAAACTCCTGTTTCAAATCAGGGTTTTCAGCCATAGGGAGTTTATCGGGATTGTCACCAATTTCTTTTTTGAAAGCTCTGGCTCCTTGTAAAAGGACATAAATGTCTACATCCATATCGTCAGCAGCAGCACCGCTAAGTACAATACCGGCAGCAGTTAATTTATCAAGACTCCCTGAAAAAAGGGCCATTGTCATTTTCTTGTTTTCCATGATTTAATAGCATTTAGATTAGTGATAAGAATAATTTACAAATATAATATAAGCGACTGTAAAGAAACCTGTTTTTTTATTTGTTATCAAGAAAAAAATATGTTAGAAAATAACTTATTTTGTGATGTGGCTCACATTTAGTAAGTTTGTTTGTCAAATTTTTTACACCTGTTTATTAAATAAACATATTAAATAAAACCATAGCATATTTTAATGAAAAATAAATCCGGTCAATGTAACAATTGCCAGTTAAAATCATCATCAGTAAGGACTTTAAACCCAGCCGAAACAGAAAGGCTGGAAAAGAACTGTACTGAAGTACATTTCAAAAAAAATGATATTATTTTTAAGCAAAATGCTTTTTCATCAAATATAATTTATCTCAACAACGGGCTGGTGAAAATTCATATTGAAGGTCCGCAAAATGAACAAATAATTAAGGTCGTTAAAGCCCCTTCATATCTTGGCATCCCAACAACTTTCAATGAAAAGATCAATCATTATTCTGCAACTGCATTAGAACAAACTTCCGTTTGTTTTATTGACATTGATGTATTTAAGGATTTTATTTACAAGAACGGCCAATTTGCTTACGAGCTAATTACCGAACTTTGTAAAAACGAACTGAATTCATTTCACAGATGTGTTAACAGAACACAGAAACACATACATGGACGCATTGCGGATGCTTTATTGTTTTTCAAAAATACATTTGAACATAATGAATTTATACTGCCATTTACAAGATTAGAATTTGGCAACTTTGTTGACACCTCCCGTGAAAGTGTTTCCCGCATTTTAACCGAGTTTAAAAATGATGGTATCATTAATTTAAATGGCAAAAAAGTGGAAATATTGAATGAAAAACTACTGGAAACGATAAGTAATAAAGGTTAATTCGAGTCTGTCTATAAAATCCGAAAGTTTATATAAATATTAAAAATCACAAATGACAAGCACCAAAATTCAAATAAATATCAAATCCCAATGTTCAAAAAAAAGAAAAAAAGAAAGGCGTAAAGACAATATATCGGCTAATTCTATTTGGAATTTTTATTATTTGGAATTT
>JADFUQ010000293.1 GCA_015222065.1 Bacteroidota bacterium | reverse complement strand
GTATCTGATATTTCAGTCAGGATTTTCTCTGTATCTGTAATCAGAACTCCTCTGACATTATTTACCCAAATAATATTCTCTTTTACATCTTTAATAAAAACAGGGTATTTTCGCTGATGATTCAGTGCATAAATAATCGATTTTGAAATATCTATAAAAACCACTTCATACCCGCCACAGCCAAAGAGTTGACCAATAAAGGATCTCCCAATCTTGCCGGCACCAAATATTAGTATTTTCTTTTTTCGCGGAAGCATTATAATTATATTTTAACTCCTGATCAACTTTGTTTTTAATGATCTGTACTATAGTATTTTAAAATTAAGATTCTATAATATTTTGGCAGAAAATCACAAAATACAAATCACAAAATACAAATAAATATCAATATTCAATTTTCAAATTCCAAATTTTAAACAATGATTCTTTTAGTTTGAATATTGTATTTTTTGAATTTGAAAATTATTTATTATTTAAGTTTTGATTATTGGAATTTCCAGTTTATATGGGTTAAGTTATAGTTTTTAACTTTTGCAATTAATTCACTTTTAACTTTTTACTTTTGTCTTTTATCTTCTACATAGATAATGCAGGTTAGCAATGTGCAATAATTATTTTGAGCAAACGTTAAATTTTGATTTGTATAAGCTTGAATAATAAAATTCATAATTATATTTGTCTATTTTGATCGTTTTAATTTTAAGTAACAAATAATGAATCAAAGATTGCTTGGTAAAACCGGTATTAAAATTTCCGAAATCGCTTTTGGAGGAGTTGAGATAGGATTACCTTATGGTATTGGTGTGAAAAGTGAAGCCGATATGCTTTCTGAATCAGAAGCAATCAATTTACTTCATTCAGCTACCGATCATGGCATGAATTTTTTTGATACTGCACGCATGTATGGTGGTAGTGAATCAATCATGGGCAGAGCATTTAAGGATAGAAGAGATAGAGTCATCATCTGTACTAAATGCAGGCATTTTCGTAATAGCGATGGAACCTTACCACGATCTGATAAGTTGAAGGAAATTATTGAAACTTCATTTAAAGAAAGCCTTGCAGCGCTTCAAACTGACTATATAGATATATATATGCTTCATCAGGCTGATATTGAGATTCTTGGGAACGAACCTGTTTCCCGGATCTTTTCAGATTTGAAAAAAAAGGGCATGATCAGGGCAACCGGGGTTTCAACCTATTCCATGGAGGAAACTGAAAAAGCCATAGAGAGCGGAACCTGGGATGTTATCCAGTTGCCCTTTAACCTGATGGATCAACAGCAGGAGGCTCATTTTTCTTTTGCATCACAGCGAGGTGTTGGTATCATAGTTCGTTCAGTACTGTTTAAAGGTATATTGACCGACAGAGGCAGAAACCTGCATCCGGCGTTAAAACAAGTTGAGAACCACCTGAAACTTTATGATGAGTTGCTGTATGAATCCCGGTTCGATTTATCGACTCTTGCTACAAAATTCGCATTATCCTTTGATGAAGTATCTTCTATACTTGTTGGCATCGACAGAATTGAATATTTACACAAGTCGTTGGCAGCAGC
>JADFUQ010000030.1 GCA_015222065.1 Bacteroidota bacterium | reverse complement strand
TGCTGAATGGAGCCAGGGCATATGATTGGATATATGATTATCTGAGTGAGGATGAACGCTCAGCAATAAGAGATATGCTGGTGATAAGAGGAGAACAAGCTTTCTCAAGATGGCAGAGTCGTAATTATCATTATAAGCCATATAGCAGTCATATTACCAGATTGGTTAATTATATGAGTCAGGTTGGAGTAATTCTGTATGGTGAGGCAGATGAGGCTGAAAAGTGGCTTGGTTACCTTATTCCTATTGTAACTACTTTTTATCCTCCATGGGGAGGGAGGGATGGGGGCTACTCGGAAGGTCCCAGTTACTGGATGATGTACTTCAACTACATGCTACAATCTGCCCATTGTATTCAGAGTGCCATGGGGCTTGATATCTTAAAAAAAGAATTTTACCGGAACAATGGCTGGTATAAAATTTATGCTTATCCCTGGTATGGCGCAATGCGTCCTTTTGGAGATACAGGGATCGGGAATTACTGGCCGGCCGATAAGATGAATCTTTACCGGTTAGCTTCAATATTTAATAATTCATACTACCGCTGGCGTGCTGATATGAGCCGGCCCGGTGAAATGCCTGTTGCTGAAACAATAATCCCAACAGGTATAATGAGCTTCTTCTGGTTAGATGAAGGTGCGGATGCAGTCAAACCTGTCCCACCTGACAATTTGCCGGGTTCCCGTCTCTTTCGCGATATAGGTCTTGTTGCATTTCATGAAGATATTGGCAATCCTGATGAAACCTATTTCCTGTTAAAAAGTTCTCCGTATGGTTCATGGAGCCATATTCATGCAGATCAGAATTCATTTTATATTCAGGGATTTGGGGAAGCTCTTGCTATTCAGTCTGGGTACTACCCTCATTATGGCCATCCCCATCATAAAGAATGGACCTGGGAAACACATGCCCATAATTCCATACTTATTGACGGAGTTGGACAAAAAACACGTGACAGAGCCTCCCGGGGAAAAATAATTGCCTTCAGAACAGGTAATGGGGAGCCTGGAAGTGTCGATTATGCAGCAGGAAATGCCACCGCGGCATATTCAGGCCGGCTGAATAAATTTATTCGTCATGTATATTACCACCGGCCAAAAGATTTTCTTATAATTGATGAGCTTGAAGCGCCGGAACCGGTTCGTTATGACTGGTTATTGCATTCCCTTGAAAAAATGGAAATTGACAAAAAAAACAAAGAAGTTACAATACGAAAAGGACAAGCTATTTTGGTATTGAAATTTTTGTTTCCTGAGGACCTGGAGTTCTCGCAAACAAATAAATTTATAACCGAACCCGGTCTGTCATATCCTGAAGGTTATGCCTATCCTGACCAATGGCACCTTAGGGTTTCTACATTAAATAAATCAAAAGCTGCAAGCTTTATTGTAAGGATGAAAGTCAGGTCTGTAAAAAACCAGAAGTTAATGTCTTCTGAAGAATATCCATAACAGGAAATAGATATTAATAAAAAGATTATAATGTGCTGTATCTTATTTTAAAAATAAAATTAAATACAATGAAAATTTCAATTGGCGAAAAAGAGTTTT
>JADFUQ010000292.1 GCA_015222065.1 Bacteroidota bacterium | reverse complement strand
TGAATTTTCAGCGGTCTGACCGGTTTTTAATTACTTAAGCATTCTGTTTCTATATAGCTCTGGAATTTCAGATAAGCTATATTTTTTGTTCTACCGGTCTGACCGCTTCCACTGCATATTTTGCACGAAAACTGCAATTCTCACAATTAGGATTATCCATACTGATTTCTGCAGGTAATAATTTTGGTGTCGAAAAGTGCCTATCGCTGACGGTCACCTGTACCAAAAGCTTCTACAAAACTTCTTAAAAGCAAAAACCTTCAAAAAACTTATAACTTAACTAAACGCCGCGGGTTTTGGTGTCAGGTGTACTGGCTTGTTCGACTTTAGAACATTTTGAGTCCTTCTTCTTTATCCGAGTCCTCAATAATTTGGTTCTTTTATAGAAATCCTGCAAGTCTTCGATGTCTCTAACTATTTTCTGTATCTTTTTCATTTTCCAATGCTTCAATATCTGCAATATCTTGTTTTGAATTTCTAAGACGTTTCATCCAGATTAAATCCTCACGACTTGCAATACATGTTAAACCGTATTCAGTCTCCTCAACAACAGCATTCTTAATTATTTCTCTATGTCTTTCTTCATTGCCTGCCAGCAAATCTATTGTAAGCGAATCTTCCCCCTCAATTTTGGTTAATCTGTGAAGTGTAATATTCGTATTCTTGAAAGTCCATGGGTTCGCTTCAATTGTATACCCCATTTTTTTCAAGAGGGATTTGAGATTACCAATGTCTTCAGCAAGAAGCAGAAGATCAATATCTTTGGTATACCTTGGTTGGGTATGAAACGATAACGCAATGCCTCCAACAACTGCATACTGAATATTTGCTTCATTTAGCTTTTTAATTACAGAAAAGAATTCGTCGTATATATTCATAATCTTGTTGTCGAACATTATATTCTACCGCAAATTACCTTATAATACTCATATATCCAAGTAAAAACAGATTCCATATAATACTCCTTCTTATTAATAAATATAATATACGAAGCCCGTTTGATACACTTCCTTTTTTCCGCACTTGAATTTTCAGCGGTCTGACCGGGTTTTAATTACTTAAGCATTCTGTTTCTATATAGCTCTGGAATTTCAAATAAGCTATATTCTTTGTTCTACCGGTCTGACCGCTCCCACTGCATATTTTGCACGAAAACCGCAATTCTCACAATTATGATCATCTATAATGATTTCTGTCGGTAATAATTTTGGTGTTGAAAAGTGTTTAATGACAAAGCTCAATGGAACCAAACGTTTTGTTACACTTCCAAATTTCAGAAAAAATGAATGCGTTTAGTATCCATTGTAGCGAAGAGTTAGCCTGCGATACGAAAACATCTTGGATCATTGCCATAAATACCATTTCCTGAAGCATAAGATCGCGAACGACATCCAAAACAAATATCTGTAAGCTCACAAATCTGGCAATTTTTTGGTAAATTTTTTTTATCCCTGAACTTTTCAAAAATAAGATGATTTATATTCTCGTTAACGATATCATAGAAAGATTTTTCACCATGTATGTTTGGTGCCTCTTTTTCCCTTATAGTTGCGCAAGGAGTTACACTGCCATCACAAAGTATAGCAAGTGTGGCTGAACAATATTGTTTGTTAACACAATTCATTGGAAAATCTTTAACTCCCCACTGAACATTATATCGTAAATATACTTTTTCAATCTCATCCGATAATGGAATATATTGTTCCAATTTTTTATTTGAAATACCTGGACGAAGATAAGTATGATAAACATTTAAAGAAGTTCTAATATTAAATTGATTCTCAAAATAATCAATTGTTTTAATCATATCCTCTGAACTTTGTAAACCTGTAAATGTTACTGAATTAAGTATTTGAGATGGGGGATATCCTAAATCCAGAAGTCCTCGAACCTTATTAAGAATCATTTCAAGTTCACTCTTAGAATGGCCTGGATGTAGCTCCTCGTATATCTCCGGATCGACTGTTGAAACATGTACTGAAATAAGTCCATTCTTTGCATACTTTGCTGTTTTTATTAAAATATCGTCATTTTCAAAAGGAAGTCCTCCGGTCCAAACATTATTCCGCATGCCTAAATCTGCACACATGGCCATATGTTCAAATACTGATTCGCGTAAAAGGGGTTCTCCACCAAGCCATTCGATTGCAGTTATACCTAATTTAAAAGAATCTAATAATATGCTTTTAATTAGCTGATCCGATAATGTATTAATTTGCTTATCCAAAGCATTCATATAGCAGTAAACACATCCTTGACGACAAAGGTCACCTACTTCAAGCTGAAGTGAATAAAATCCTTTACTATTATAAGCCTTATTTAATTTTTCAAAATCAATCATTTATAAAAACCTCTATTTTTTTGCTCTAATAATTCTTATATGAAGAATACATATGGTCAATAGATTTATTAAGTAAAATTCATTACCACCAATGAAAATTCATTTTGAAGTTTATTATTCACACATTAGCAGGCTAACAGACTGCGTATCAGCAGCGGAAGGGCTACCAACGCATTAAACTTCAATTATTTGAAAAACTTCGTGCGATACAACGAATGTAACTCATTTTTAACACAGTTCTTCCGTCCGCTGCATACGCCGGTTAGCCGACTATTCAACTGTTAAATATTAACTTTTAGTAACATATCGTTGAGTAAACTGTATTTAAATGTGTCGGAATTTACTCACTTCGTTTCCCGAAAATCGGGACAGGCTATGAGATCGCCCCGGTAGCTATCCGGGCTATGTTCTTTTTAATCTTTACCAAGCGCTTCTAAATCTGATAAATCTTTTTTTCTTCCTGTTGTGCGCTTATTTATAATGAATTCATTTAATCCAATATATTTGACTGGCACATCGCCATATTTTCCATCAACATAACCTGAATACGCATCTTTCCATGAAACACCTGATATAGATGTGATAATGTCTACTCTTACTGGTGGGACTCCAAGCTGAATAACTTTATCAGGGTTCTCAAAATCTTCAACTGTTAATCCCACTGAGCTAAATCCAAATTCAACCAAAGCTTTCATTATTAGTTCAGCATTTTGAGAATCAGGTTTGACATAAATATCTATATCTCCTGTATAACGAGGTGCTCCGTGGTAAGCTAATGCATAACCACCAACAATCATATATTCAACTTTGTATGCGTTGAATAACCCGAGCAGATCTTTGAAGTCTGGCTGTACTTCCATGATATTGCCTTCTTAAATATTCGACAGTTAATATTCGTTCTTCTGATGTCCTACTTAACCAATAAGCCAAGTCATTATTAATCGAACTTATTTTATGTTCGTTCAAGCCTTGTATTTTTACAACTTTTTTAATCATAAAAAATCCAGCATTTTCAATTTTCAACTCGTAGCAGCTAACATTATATTCTACCGCAAATTATCATATAATACTCATATATCCAAGTAAAAACGGATTTCATATAATATCCCATTTTTCAATAAATATTATATCCGGAGCCCGTTTGATACAATATTACATGTTACGGGTTACGGGTTAAGCTATTCACATTTTTCTTAACGTCATCCTTCAAGGAAGTTCAAGGTTCAATGTTCAAGGTTGGTTCCATTCTTCACTCTACTCTTACTTCTTCTTCTA
>JADFUQ010000291.1 GCA_015222065.1 Bacteroidota bacterium | reverse complement strand
GACGGGGCGAAGAAACGTAGATATTCTTAGCGAACTTTGCGCTTTCTTTGCGAACTTTGCGGTTAAGTCTTTAACAATAAATAAAATGAAAATTAAATTATTTTTTTTGGTATTAGTTTCAATAATAACAAGTGCATACATACTGAACCAAAAACCCAAATACGAACAAAACCTGCCATTACCTAATATCCTCTGGATTACCTGCGAAGATATTAGTCCGTATTTAGGATGTTACGGAGATAAAAATGCCACTACTCCTAATCTTGATAAACTGGCTTCAGAAGGAGTATTATACTCAAACGCATATGCTAATGCTCCGGTTTGTGCTCCCGCACGGTTCACAATAATATCAGGAATGTACGCGTCAAGTGCAGGAACACATCATATGAGAAGCACAAATAAAATACCGGAAAACATCATGTTCTATCCTGAATATTTACGCAAAGCCGGTTATTATTGTACCAATAATTCAAAAACAGACTATAATTGTACGGGATATGGCGAAATTTGGAATGAATCTTCCCGGACAGCACATTATAAGAACAGGAAACCCGGTCAACCATTTTTTGCAATATTTAATCTTACTATTTCCCACGAAAGTAAAATCCATCAATATAATCCTGACAGCCTGATCCATAACCCCGATGAAATGGAACTACCACCCTATCACCCTGATCTGCCTGAGGTTAGAAACGACTGGGCGCGTTTTTATGACAACATTACTACAATGGATAAACAGGCAGGTGATTTATTACAGGAATTGGAGCAATCAGGATTAAAAGAGAGTACTATTATATTTTTCTATGGTGACCATGGCGGTGCGCTGCCAAGAAGTAAAAGATTCATTTTTAACACAGGCACCCAGGTACCCTTTATTATAAGTATCCCGGAATTATACAAAGATCTGTCACCCGGCACCCCCGGAAGCAAAAACGAAAGACTGGTGAGTTTTGTCGATCTGGCTCCTACCCTGTTAAGTCTTGCCGGCATACCTAAACCTGATAATATGCAGGGAGATGCATTCCTGGGAGATTATACAGAGGATAAACCCGACTATGTTTATTTTATCAGGGGAAGAATGGACGAAAGGTATGATATGATGAGAGGAATTACCGATGGTCATTACAGGTATATTATCAATTTCATGCCACACCGTCCTTATGCACAACATCTCAATTATTTATGGAAAGCTTCTTCGATGCAGGTTTGGGAAAAAGCATATCTTGATGGTTTGTGTAATGAAATTCAGAGCAGATTTTTTGGCACAAAGCCATTTGAAGAACTATATGATACTGAAGCTGATCCGTGGGAAGTCAATAATCTTGCCGGTGATCAAAAGCATGCTGATACACTGAAGAAAATGCGGCAGATAATGAAAAATCATATTCTTAAATTGAATGACGGTGGTTTTATTCCTGAAGGAGAATATGAAAATATTGAAAGCTCTTCTCTCTATAACTATTTCCAATCTGATGATTATAAGTTAGAAGAAATTTTTGATATTGCCTCGATAGCAGCAAAAGGAGATAAACAAACCCTTGATTTTCTGATTGAAAGTTTGAAAAGTCCCAATTCATATATCAGGTACTGGGCGGCAACAGGGTGCGCCATCCTGGGCGAAGATGCGAAAAAAGCAAAGAAGGAACTGGAATTATGTTTAGCCGATGAATCTCCTGATGTCAGGATAGCAGCAGCAGAATCGTTGTATCAAATTGGAGGGAAGCAAGAAG
Source organism: Bacteroidota bacterium (assembly GCA_015222065.1). Taxonomy (GTDB): domain Bacteria; phylum Bacteroidota; class Bacteroidia; order Bacteroidales; family VadinHA17; genus JADFUQ01. The sequence continues at coordinate 1,437 of JADFUQ010000291.1, read as the reverse complement.
CTATAAATACATTAGAAAAGACTTTGCAAAATGATAATCTATATGTTGTTCTGCATGCACTCAATGTGATCCAGGAACTTGGAGGTAATGTAGTTAAAGCTCTTGACAAAGAGATTAAAACAGTAAAGAAGAGACATGAAAAGAACCACTATATTATACGAACAATAGATTATTTCAAAATTCAGGATTAGAAGAAAAAAAACTTAACAGGTTAAAAGTGAATAAACTCCTCAACGATTTTTTAAAATATTTTTAAAAATGAAACACATTATGAAACATTTTAATTTTTTCAAGTTATTTGCTCCAATCTTTCTTCTGGTACTTGTATACGGATTTAATAACCCGGTATCAGAAACCCAAAAAGATACCAGGATAAAAAAAATCGATTTTCTGACAAAAGCAGGATACGAGATCATTGACCTGCATGCACATCTAAAAGGTGGTCTTACAATGGAACAGCTCCTGGAACACTCCCGGATAACAGGGATCAAATATGGTGTTGCCGCTAACTGTGGCGTCGGATTTCTAATTCAAAACGACTCTGGCCTAAGCAAATATTATCATTCGGTTAAAGATTACCCGGTTTATCATGGGATGCAAGCCGAAGGCAGGGAATGGGTTGACGTGTTCTCGCCGGATACAATAGCTCTGTTCGATTATGTATTTACCGATGCACTGACATTCTATGATAACAAGGGGCGAAGAACAAGACTATGGATGAAAGATGAGGTATTTGTTGAAAATGTAGATTCGTTTATTAATTACTATGTCAACCAGATTGTTGAGATACTTAACAATGAGCCAATAAATATTTATGTAAACCCTACTTTTCTGCCTGAGATAATAAGAGAAAGATATGATGAATTATGGACAGAGGAGCGTATGATGAAAGTTATCGTTGCTTTGACTAAAAACGATATTGCTTTGGAAATCAATGCAAGATTTAAGATACCCTCTGCAAATTTTATCAGACTGGCAAAAACAAATGGTGTGAAATTCACTTTGGGCACAAACAACGGAACCAGTGATTTGGGATACCTTGAATACAGTCTGCAGATGATTGAAGAATGCGGGCTTGAACCTAACGATTTCTGGAAACCTTAGGTTTTTTCACTTGTACTATCCGGTCTGACCGGTTTAATAACACAATGAAATAGTTTTGTTATTAACTTTGGATTTCATGAAAACTATCAACTTTAAAAATAAATCAAAATGAAAAATAACACAGGTTTGATACTTTTACTGGTTCTTGTTTTTTCCTCATGTGGGAAACAAGAGGTTGCACACAATGAAAAAGATCATTTTATCGATTCACTCCTGGCTGAGATGACTTTAGATGAAAAAATCGGACAAACAGTATTATACACTAGCGATTGGACCAGTACTGGTCCGACAATGCGCGACAGTTACAAGGAAGACATTAAAGCAGGAAAAGTT
>JADFUQ010000290.1 GCA_015222065.1 Bacteroidota bacterium | reverse complement strand
CTCATGTAACTGTCCAGATCTGCTTCATAATAATCGTTCAGAATCATCATTGTGGATTGATCATTATCAATATAAGCTGTAATATCATGACCTATCCCGTTACCTACTGTATTTACACCTTGCTGGTCATGAATATATGCCAGTAATACAGGACTTTCATCTGTTATTCCACCGTTTCTGAAGGATGAATCATTCATATAAAGATTTATAACCGGTCCGGTATTATCATTAATAAATCCACCGGCAAATCCATTTACCGGTATTTGTGTAACATTTCCGCTTGCATCACTGAGGTCACTTTGAGCATAATAAAATATTTTACCGAATCCTGTACCATATGAAATATCTTTTGGCACAAAAAAGGAAAATGTGAATTTGCCCTGACTAATTGAAACTTTCCCTTTATAGATAGGGTTTTCTCTTGTTTTATATTCCATAGGGTTATCACCATCATTTCCTAAAGTGGTTACAGTCAGGGGTTTGTCGAATACAGAAGGATAAATAATCCCGTTAAAACTTTCAATTGATTGTCCGGAAATATCTTCAAGATGACCGGAAATTGTAACTTTCCCAAGGGCTTTTAATGTATCTATATGTGTAATAATGTCAAACCCGTTAAGTGAGTCTGTTACAACAAATTGTTTTGGATAGCCGAGTGTAAGAGCGGGATCTCCTAACAACGTGAAGTTTCGTTTATTTATTCCTGAACCTGATATGTTTTTTGTAAGCCGTAATACATCGCCTATTCGCAATGGTTTTTGATCATTATCTTTCTCGAAGGCGAATTTAAAGAAGTTGCGGTTCAGAATGAAATTCGGACTTGAATAAACAAGACGTGTAGTTGAGAGAAGTCCAATACCGCCGCCATCAGGATTCAGTAAAACCAATTCACCTGCAGATATCTTTTTAGTAATTTCTCCGTTAGCTTCTTTTTCTATATCATCAAACCTGCTGAATTCGCATGTAGCAGTAATGAATAAAGGAAGTTTATTGAAATTTTTCCAGGATAAAATATCAGATGTCTCAAGTATCCTTTCATGAGCCAGTCCGCGTTCATTTCCATGGCCAATATAGTTTACAATAAGTGATCCTGACATTACCTGGTTATTTATTGCCGAATTTACCTCAGGATATGATTCTCCCTGAGGAGTTGTGGATTGCGGAAAAGCATCCAGAAATATTTTCCTGATCTGGAATGAAGGATATGCAGTATCAATAGAATTTGCCAGAATGTTTGCATCTTTCATATGAAGATTATTGTCTTCGTCATCTCCGATAAAACAGATATTATTTCTCCATGGGCCAAAGGTTTCACTACTCATGTAGTTTTTTATTTTATCTATCATTGTTTCGGCTTCTTCGGTTGTAGTTACGGGTAACCGGCCAATACCGATATCAACAAGTCCGTTTGAACCTCCTTCGTCTTCATCCAGCAAACCAAAAAAATCATCGGTTACAAATGATTGGGTAGGTGTAAGCGAATTTTTTGACTGGTAAGTTAAAATATATGCTGTATTTTCCTCATGATCAGATAAGTTATCATATGAACCATCACCAAATAACAACAGGTATTTTGGAATATCTTTCTCAATTACAGCTCTGTCATACAGCATTTTCATAAAATTACGGATAGCAGAAACATCAGGCGATCCACTGGAAAATTCATTATAAACTTGCTCCGGAGTAACAACTGAAACAGTAATATCATCATGATCACGATGAATCCGGGCAAGCTCTTCTGCCTGGTTAATAAAATTATTATGAGTTACAATAACCATATCAGCTTGTGTGATACCGTGAAGATTCTGATTGTCAACACTTTGCTGGGAAATCTCAGGGATATAAAACACTTCATCGTTAAATGCAATAAATTCTTTTAACGAATCAGTAATAATAGCAAACTCCGTTTCATCTCCTGCCGTGTTATATGGTATTTGTTTAATATTGTGTATGTCAGATATGTCCCATATTCTGGTATTGGGAGTTGCATTTTTTAACTTCATTAATGTAATATTACCCGGACCAACGGAGTTGACATCTCTGAAATGCATTTGTGCTCCTGACATTTTTAGTTCCCTGCGAACGTTAACCTCGATATAATCGAGCCATGTTTTTGCTTCTGAATATCCATTGTTTTCATACGACAGGTTTAGTATAAGATCATCAGGAGAGCCAGTAAAAGAGGATATTAGAGTATTTGCTTTTGCATAATCGGAGGTATAGCTCCAGATATTTACCGGTCCTATATCAATAGTATTTGTAATTCCGGTAGTTGCAAGTGTAAAATTGCTAGATACTTGTGATCTGGCTAAAACCCTGATCTTAACCTTGCACAAGGATGATATTATTGTATTAGGGAAGTGAAAGGGAAAAGCGTGGGTTGATTTACTGTCGATTGGCTCAAACCATTCTTTTCCTGATTTTATAAGGTTCACAATGTTTTCTTCATAAAAAAGATAGTCGTCAAATTGTGTGGTTGTTATGTTCGGAGAATCTGTAATTTCCATATCCATGGTGATCCTTTTACCTGTCCCTGCATCTGATGTAACATAGTAGTATGAATACCTGGAGTAGAGATGTGGATTGCAGGAAAATATGGAATTACTTTCGTCATAAGACCATGTATCCGGGCCTTTTCCATAGAAAAGAATATAATCACCCGGTCCAAATTCCTGATCATCTCCTTTGTTCATCCAAATGGCATTTTCCTGAATATCATCCGGCGTTTTTATAGTGTTTTCTTCAGGGAGCATTCCTCCTCTTCCGAATATTCTGGGATCGGAAGGGTCGGAAATTCCCATTTCAAGCAGGTTTTCATATGTGAGCTTATAAATACCATCTTTATTGATTTTTAGCTTAACCCACTTCCCTGAATTGAAAACTGATTGGTTTGAATATTTTATGCCTTTTTTCGCAATACTTTTATTTATTCCTGGTGTTTTAACAATCTCAAGTACAAAATCAACCAGTTTTTCAACTTTTCCGGAAGTAGGATTTATCCTTAACGGAATCAGATCGAAGTGATTAATCTGTTTTTTGCGTTGTTTATAATTATTATAGTTTATTTGAAAATTAACCGGTAACTGTTCCAGATTTTTTATTTTATTAAGAGCTTCAGGAGGGATAGGTTCAGTTTTAAGTATATGAAGCCTGATACCGGACTCTTTTATAATCTTATTGTAAGTTATACTATTCTCGTAATGAGGGAACATTGTTTGTTGGTCAGGGAAAGTTGCACCATTAAAAGTCAGATAATAAGTATTTTTATTATGTGTATTATAATTCACAGGTAATTTCTCAAGGCATGTCACATTATGCCACGGTACATGAAACCCAATAAAAATTCCCTGGGAACCGGCTTGTAATTTTAGCAGGAAGAAAATAATAAGCGGTACAATTATATTTATGTATCGGAATTTCAATGTTTATGGCTTGAAAATGGTTAATTTCATTATACTTTGCATTTTTAAGTCGACTGCTGACTGTTGACTGCCTACTATTAACTAATTATTTATGAAACCTGAAAACTAAGATTTTTTTTAATCAATATGTGAAACTATTTCGAGCAGATATTGTAAAAAAGAACAAAATATGTAAAAAAAATAACGAAAAATAATAGTTTTATATTGCAGACGTTTATAAGAACGTAGTTATGCTATACGAAATAAAATGTTTTCAATGTTTAATAAACAGCGGATCAGTATAATTTTATTGATTTTCATTTCATTATTGGGGATGAGTCAGGATCCGGAGTTTTCTCAGATTTACCCGGGTTTGTTAAGATTAAACCCAGCTTTTGCAGGTACAGGAGGTCGAGGGCGAGTATCGGCAATATACAGGAACCAATGGCCAAGTTTAAGTTCCGCTTATATTACTACAGGGGCATTTTATGATCAGCCGGTTGAATTTGTTCATGGAGGAGTTGGTGTGCAAATAATTAACGATTCTCAGGGTGGGAATACCTTCAGGTGGTCGTCTGCTGCACTAATTTACTCATATCATCTTCAAGCTGGCAGGGATATGTTTATACTTACCGGGTTTCAGGCTTCATTAAATCAATGGAGCAGATCGGTGAATAATCTTGTTCTTCCTGATATGATAGACAATGTAGGAGGGATTATTTATCAGACAAATGAAGTAATAGCAGGCAATAATAAATTGTATCCTGATTTCAGCGTTGGTTTTCTGGCTAATTACAAAGATATAATTGCGGGAATATCAATTAATCATCTTGCCAAACCGGTTATTTCTTTATCCGATTCGTATAAATCACAACTTTCGCGGAAATGGAGTCTTTTTATTAGAAATACTTTCCGGTTTTCCGGTTCCCCGGCTGATGGGTTTTATATATCGCCGGGAATTTTTTTTAAAAGCCAGCAGAAATCAGAGATTTTAAAGTATGGATTTACAGCTGGTTATGATCGTATTCACATAGGTGCATGGATCAGTCACGATTTGGATGTTACAATGAATTTATTGACTTTAGGTTTAGCAATGGAAATTTCCGGTTTGGGAATATCTTATAGTTATGATTTTGCACCATGGAGAACGGATTTGCCGGTGCCTGTTACGGGAGCTCATGAATTTTCTTTGTCAGTTTATTTATCGGGGGATAAAAAAATTCGAAATGTTAGAGCAATAAATTTCTCAAAATTTTAGTTATACAAAAAAATAATTAGGATTATTTTATTTTTTACTATATTTGGGTTGTATTCAATGTATAAATTATTCAGTTATGAAGGTAAAATTCAAAATCTTACCCACTGTTTTATTGGCAATGACATTTCTCAGTTCATGCAGTTTGTTCAGTGGTGGCGGCGGTGGTCGTAGTGGCAATGTTTCCCCAACTACCGGCTGGAATTATAACGATCCGGATCTTGGTGGTTTTGAGGTTATTAGCGGATACGAACAAGAAACAGGACCAGGTCTTGTTTTTATTGAGGGGGGAACTTTCACTATGGGAAGGACAGAGCAGGATATTTTGTATGACTGGAATAATATTCCAAAAAGGGTTACCGTTTCATCATTTTACATGGATGAAACTGAAGTCGCTAATGTTGATTACAGGGAATATCTTTACTGGTTAAGCAGAGTTTATGTAAGCTTTCCTGAAGTTTATAAAAACGCTCTGCCAGATACTTTGGTCTGGCGGGATCCATTGGCTTATAATGAGCCTTATGTTGAATATTACTTCCGTCACCCCTCGTATAATGATTATCCTGTTGTAGGCGTTACATGGCTTCAGGCTAATGATTTTTGTTCCTGGAGAACTGACAGGGTGAATGAATTGTCTATAATTAACGAGGGAATTCTTAATCCTGATCCTAATCAGCAGGATGAAAATAATTTTAATACTGAAGCATACCTTGCAGGTCAATACGAAGGGCTTGTAAATCAGAATCTTCCAAGTCTTGATCCAAATAAGGAGGAACGAAGAGTAAAAATGGAAGATGGACTGTTACTTCCTAGATACAGGTTGCCTTCTGAAGCAGAATGGGAATTTGCAGCCCTGGCACTTAAGGGTAATACATATGAAGAAAGGATTTATGAACGAAGGATGTATCCATGGGATGGACATAATGTAAGAAATGCTGACAACAGAAACAGAGGCAAGTTTATGGCAAACTTTACCAGAGGAAAAGGCGATTTAATGGGGGTTGCCGGAAATCTTAATGATAATGCCAGTATTACTGCGCCAGTTATGTCGTTCTGGCCCAATGATTATAATCTTTATTGTATGGCAGGGAACGTAAATGAATGGGTATATGATGTTTACAGATCGCTTTCACCACAGGATGTAAGTGCATTTAATCCCCTTAGAGGAAATGTGTTTCAAACCAGAGTCACTGATCCGGATGGTAACCTTGCTACTAAAGACAGCCTTGGACGAATTAGGTATAGAAACGTTACTGCTGAAGAATCGGCAGGAAGATATAATTATCAAAAAGCTGATTATCGTGATTATAAAGATGGTGATTATCAATCTATGATAGTGCCCGGGTCGAGCTGGCAAGATGAATCTTCTGCTGATAAAAGTGTGGTTATGTATTCCCAGTTGAAGGAAGATTATAACTCACTTGTAAGTAACGAAGCACGTGTGTATAAAGGTGGTTCGTGGAGAGACAGGGCCTACTGGCTCTGTCCTGGCGCAAGACGTTACATGTATCAGGGAAGTGCCAGAAATGACCTCGGATTCCGTTGTGCTATGACACGTGTCGGTAGTCCGGGTGGATTCTAACAGGAAATTAATTCCCAAAATAAAAAACCTCATTATTGTTTTAATGGGGTTTTTTCATAAGTGATGAAAATAGATACTCTATACAGAATTTTTATCAGGAATCCGGAAATTTGTACCGATTCCAGGAATGTGTCCAAAGGATCAATCTTTTTTGCTCTTACAGGAGAATCTTTTAATGGAAATCAATTTGCAGCACAAGCACTTAAACAAGGAAGTTCTTACGCAGTTGTTGATGAACAAAAGTATGTTACTGATGAAAGATATATCCTTGTTGATGATGTATTGTCATTATTGCAGCAACTTGCCCTGTTTCATCGGATGCATTTCAATATTCCAGTGATCGCCATTACAGGTACAAATGGGAAAACTACAACTAAGGAGTTGATTAAGAGTATTTTGATAAATAGACATCATGTTGTTTCAACATATGGAAATTTGAATAATCATATTGGTGTCCCTCTTTCTCTACTTAAAATTAAGGATAATACTGAAATTGTAATTATTGAAATGGGAGCTAATCACCGTGGTGAAATAGCTAAACTTTGTAAGCTCGCAATACCAACCCATGGAATGATTACCAATATTGGAACAGCACATCTGGAGGGATTTGGAAATATTGAAACGATAGTCAGAACAAAGACCGAGCTTTATGAATATCTTGATAAAAATGGTGGTGTAATATTTTTTAACAAGGGAAACAACATATTAGCAGACCATCTGTCTGAAATAAGCTGTGAGAAGATATCGTATGGCGGGAAATCAGGAAATTACTCGGGAATAATATATAGTTCTGTTCCAACTCTGGAACTGAAAGTGCTGATTGATAATAATTCATTTGCTCTGAAAACAAATATGTTTGGAGCATATAACTTTGAAAATGTGCTGGCTGCAATGTGCATTGGTTCATATTTCAGTGTGGATATTAAAACGATTATAGATGCAATTGAGAGTTTCAAACCTTATAATAACAGGTCGCAAATTGTAAATACAGCCATAAATACCTTAGTATGTGATGCTTATAATGCCAACCCGACAAGCATGAAGCTGGCAATTGATGATTTTTTATTGATGAATAGTGTAAATAAGGTGCTTGTTCTGGGTGATATGTTTGAACTGGGAGAAAACACTGAAAAGGAGCATCTTGAATTGATCAAATATGTAAAGGATAAATCATTCAGCAGAATTTATCTTATTGGTAAGAATTTTTCTGCCGTTAATCAAACATTGCAAATTCCTGCCTTTATTGATGTTGACAGTTTTGTTAAGTGGCTTGATAAGAATCCGATAAAATCATCATATATTTTGTTAAAAGGATCAAGGGGGATGAAACTGGAAAAGGTAATTGACTATTTGTAACTAATCAGTCGGCAGTCCACAGTCCACAGTCGGCAAGAAAGCAAATATCAATCAAACAATTATAACACAATGGCAACTGGATTTAGAAATTTAAGTGTATATGTATACCAAAAGAAATATTTAATGATTTTAATAAACAATCTGAAGATATCGGACGATTACTTAATCACATGATTCAAAATCCTGTAAAGTATAAATAGCCAAGTCTTCAAGTTGCCGACTGCCGACTGAAGATTACCGACTTAAAAATGAAAAGTATAATGAAATTAGCCATTTTAGCATTCCAAACTTTAGAAACGGAATTGTTACTATAAATTCAATTCGGTGAATGTTTTTTTCTTTTTCAGGAAATAGGAAATCAGAATACTTTTTCTGTAAACAGATGATGGTAGATTATTATTTTTGAAATCTGCTTTTTTTCTTTTTTGTTTCATTTTTCTGAAATGTTTGTAGTAACTCAGGTGGGCTTTAAAAACAGCATTTCCTTTTCTCCAGTCTAACGTCAAATAAAACTTCATTGCTGCTAAACCATCAAGTATTTTACGAATTAACAGTACGGAATAAAGTTTTTTCGCAGGAAGATTTTTCAAAAGAACCCATAAATTGTTCCTGAAATTGAGAAATAGTTTTGAAGGTGTTTCATTAGGCAGGGTTCCACCGCCAACATGATAGACTTGTGAAAAGGGATAGCAATAAATTTTATATCCCAGGTTTTTAATTCTCCAGCACAAATCGATTTCTTCCATATGTGCAAAAAAATCATCATCAAATCCGCCGGCATCATGAAATATTTTTGACTTAACAAACAAACAGGCACCGCTTGCCCAGAATATTTCTGTTGAGTCATTATACTGGTTGTTATCCGGTTCGATATTGTTTAATATTCTACCTCTGCAGAAAGGGTAACCCCATTTATCGATAAAGCCACCGGCAGCTCCTGCATACTCAAATTTTGATCTGTCATGGTATGATATAATTTTGGGCATAGCTGCTGCTACAACCGGATCGTTATCCATTTCTTTTATTATTGGTTCAATCCAGTTTTTAGAAACTTCAACATCAGAATTAAGCAGGATATAATACTGTGAATTTATTTTCTCGAATGCTTTGTTATAACCACCGGCAAATCCATAATTTTTGTCAAGTTCAATGATTTCGACATTTTTGAACTTATTTCTGATAAATTCAAGAGAATCATCCGATGATCCGTTATCGGCAATAATTATTTTTATGCCGGGAGAAGATGAATGCCTGACTACACCTGGCAGGAATCTTTCAAGGAATTCTCGTCCGTTCCAGTTTAATATTACAATGGCAATTTTATACATTGTCAGGTTTTATATGTTTCCATCTTTTATGTGTCCAGAGCCAGAGTTCAGGCCTCTCAATAATTGTTTTTTCCAATATATTCAAATACTTATCAGTTATCTCATGTTCTTTGGTTTCCCGCGAATTTTCAAACAGTGGTATAAATTCAGTTTCATAAATTCCCCGTCTGATTTTCCGCATTTTCAAGAAAACAACGGCGAGATCCTTTTTTCTGGCAATTTTTTCTGTTCCAAGATATACAGGTGTATCCTGATTAAGGAACCGGGTCCAATACTGAATGTGACGGAACAATGGTCTTTGATCACCAAGAGAATAGGTGAGAGTAAGTTCGTTTTTTTGTTCTCTGTTAATTAATTCTCTTAGTATGCTGTTCATTGGTACCGGTGTCATACCATAACGGCTTCTTATATTAATGTACATCCTGTCAAAGTATTTATTATTCAACTGTTTGTATATAGCCAGAGTTTGATAGCTTACAAGCATTTGTAAAGAAATAAGCCATTCCCAGTTGCCATAATGACCTAATACTAATATTACACCCTTATTTTTTTTGTAAAGATCCTCAATAACTTCAGGATTTTTAAACCTCATATGTTTGAGAATTCTTTTAGGACTCATATGTATCAAAGCAATTGATTCAATCATCTGGTCAAAAAGATGCCTGTAGAACTTTCGTGCAATTGTTCTGATATTTTTATTTGATTTTTCAGGGAAGGAATTTCTGAGATTTAAATAGACTACTTTTCTCCGGTAACCAATAAAAAGATAATTAAGAACAAAAAGCAAATCAGAAAGAAAATACTGTATTCTTAGAGGAAGAAGAGATAAGGTCCAGATAAGGGGATAAAGCAGGTAAAATCCTAATGCATTCATAAGTTTAATATAAAAAGATTTTTTATATCTATTTTCAAACTGATTTCATTTATATATTAATATTAACCGGATATATTAAGATAACTTATCAGAAGGTTTAAACTTCCACCTGCGATGCGACCACAACCAGAAAGCCGGTTCTTCCAAAATTGTTTCCTCCAGTAATCTCACATGTTTTTCGGTTATTTCATTTGGGGCTGTTTCTTTCGGTTTTTCAGTTATGTTTTTTATCTCGACTTCATAATAACCACGTTTTATTTTTTTCATTTTGAAATATACAACAGGGAGATTGAATTTTACTGCTATTTTTTCAATACCCATAAAAACCGCAGTATCCTGGTTAAGAAAACGGGTAAAGTAATCCAATTCTTCTCTTACCGGGCTTTGATCAGAAATGTAGCAAGTGATTGTTAGTCTGTTTTCACGTTTATTCTTGATAATAAAACGGAGTGCCTGTTTCATCGCAATCATTTCCGTTCCGAACTTATTGCGCATATTACGAAATACTTTACCGAATTGCTTGTTATTCAGCGGTTTATATAGTGATGCCCCGTGATATGGTGTCTCAAGAGAAAAGCCTGTAAGCCACTCCCAGTTGCAGTAATGTCCGACAACGGCTATAATATTTCTTCTTTGGCTGAAATATTTATTTATTAATTCAGAATTATTATACCTGACCCTTTTCATCATTTCTGCTTCAGACATATGTAATTCTTTAAGTGTTTCAAATATAATATCACAAAAATGTTTATAAAACTTGTGGGCTATTTTGTCTATTTCGTCCTTATCCTTATCAGGGAAAGCGTTTTGAAGATTTCTATAAACCACTTTCTTTCGGTATCCTATGATATGAAATATAATAAAATATAAGAAGTTAGAGATTATGTGTAAAACAGGCATAGGAAGCAGGGTTAATAACCATATAAACCCATAAGCAATATAGAATAGTATAGCTGACATACTTGATTATCTGGTTTTTTTATTCGACCATGAATTTGCGGACATGCTCCAGAAATTCTTCAAAAAGATAAGGATTTCCTGCAACAATTTCCTTACCGAAGAGATAATTATTTCCACCTGAAAAATCAGAGACTTTTCCTCCTGCATTTTGCAGAATTATTATACCGGCAGCAATGTCCCATGGATTAAGGTTATATTCCCAAAAAGCATCAAAACGTCCGCATGCAGTGTATGCTAAATCTACTGCTGCAGATCCTATACGTCTTACCCCATGCGAATTCCGCATAAAATATTTTAACGACTCAATGAATTGATCAAAACGGTTAAAATTCGAAAAAGGGAAACCTGTTGCCAGTAATGAGTCAGTTACTTTCGCTATTTTGCTTACATTAATTTCTTCACCGTTCAAATAAGCCGGACAATCTTTCCAGGTGAAGAAACAATCATCAAGGCCAATTTCATATATCACACCGAGAATTATTTCTTCGTTATCCATCAGGGCTATGCTAACAGAATAGGGTGGGAGGCTGTGAATAAAATTGGTAGTGCCATCAAGTGGATCAACAATCCAGTTATATTTTTTTTCTTGCTTATTGTAAGTGCCCTCTTCTGCGATAAAGCCGGCACCAGGTATCAGTTTTTGCAGGTTGTTAACAATTTTCTTCTCTGCATTTTTGTCAACATATGTGACATAATCATGTTTTCCTTTAGTTTCAATATCCCTTGTAGTGAATCTTAAGCTTTCACCACGAATGTATTCACCTGCCTTTCTGGCAATGTTGCAAGTCTCTTTGCAAATCATTTCAATATCCATAAT
>JADFUQ010000289.1 GCA_015222065.1 Bacteroidota bacterium | reverse complement strand
TAACACTATCAATCGGTCAATGTCCCACGCGTAGTAACCATGCATAGAAGGACGAAAGTGATATTGCTTTCTCAATTACCTATAATCCTTTCTTGCCGCATAACGCCTTACATCAGCAGCAGCAAAAAGCAGAGTGACGAGGAACGAGGAGCGCCGCTTTTTGATGTCCGCTGGATGCGATTGATATTACCTAAAAGGTCCTCCCAAATTTTGTAATATTGTTTTGACGGTAAACATTAACATAATTACAGGAGGACCTTATCATGCGTTATGCTCAAATTAATTCCAAATATGTCTGCGGCATCGATCTCCATGCCCGGGAGATGTATGCCTGTGTGTTATGTACCGCTATATAACTATATTTAATTTTTTTTCACTATTCCTGAATCATAATTTGAAAATCATTGGATCTAATAGAACCAATCCAAATTCTACTATCTGCTACATATCGATTCTCTTTGGTGATTTTTGTAGGATTTGAAAAATTCATATAACCCACATAATTCCCATTAGGAATATGAGGATAACCTTTTAGAAGAATGGTACGTTCAATGGATTGATTACTTTTTACAAGAGTAAACCACTCAAAATTCCAGCTATCATAAGGTTCGGGTGAATCTACTTCTTTAAATTGAGAATACAAATATAGTGGTTTATTGTAATCCCACAAATGAGGTCCATTGGTATAATAATGGAATAATTCACTGCCCATCTTTGCAGGATCAATTATATAAAGATTATCTTGATCATTATTCTTTATTTTAATTGAGTATTCTACAGTTGAAGTATCTGAATTATCTACTAGTTGAAATGATGTTAATTCGATTTCTAAACCAGCGTGAAATAAATCCTGTTCTATGAGAACTTCTTCTACTTTTGGATTGCTTCGAATATCTTCATCATCAGACCAAGCTCTTGATATATGCATTACATCTGCAGGGAAATAGCCAACATCCAATTCATTCATGTAAGGACCTGCCGGTGCCATTGAGAGTAACCCGCTATGTAATGCCCCAACATAACATCTTTCATTTCCAGCAACTATAACAAATGGTCTGCTTATTAATTCTGGATTGAATTGGTAAAACTTTCCTCCATAATTTTCAAAAAAGTAACTTTTATCTTTTTTCAAATAGATACAATGAGTGGAAAAATCGTAAAATTCGATATCATTATGTGATAACCAAGGATCATCATTCAAGACAAGACTATTTATATCCATTTTTGCAGTTTCTTGTTCAGTCATTGTAGTGTCTTTTAAAAAATAAATACCGAAACATGATTCTTCGTTGTTTACAGAAAAGGGATCACTATTTTTTGAACAACCAAAGATGATTGTTAAGGATAGAATTAATATGACATATTTCATATCTAATCTCCTTAGGTGCATAATGGATTGCGGTTAACCGGATGTAAACGCTCGACGCCCTTCCCGTCGCGGTGAAACCGGAACGCGTTTGCGTTCCGAGTTCCGGGTAGAAGCAGCAGTTGCCCAGCCGCTCCCCCCACAGATCCTTACGTGAAGATTCCCCTCACACGGTTCCTCAGACATAACTTTGCTACCCACATTAAAGTTCCGCAATTCGCTTCAGTTTCGGTGATATGGTTGGTAATACCTGGGTATTTCCCATAGTTCCCTAAAGTGAAACGTTATGCCGGGTTTTACCTTCTGCGGAAGGATTCCCTTTACCTTTTCTCAACAAGGAGACAGATGGCTCTCTCAAGTTCCCGGATTATCCTAATGACCACAACTATAC
>JADFUQ010000288.1 GCA_015222065.1 Bacteroidota bacterium | reverse complement strand
TCGTCACATCTTTCTTTAGCTGCCCTGGAGGCGACATCTCTTGGCACAAGATTTCCGAATGCAGGATATTTACGTTCAAGATAATAATCTCTTTCTTCCTCCTTTATTTCACTGGCAAGTCTTTTATCTCCTTTTTTCTTTGGTACCCAAACTCTTCCGTCGTTTCTCAGTGATTCAGACATAAGAGTAAGTTTAGACTGGTAATCATTTAGAACAGGGATGCAGGTAGGATGAATTTGTGCCATGCTTGGGTTGGCTAAAAATGCACCTTTCTTATAAGCTGCCAGTGAAGCACTGCCGTTTGAATTTATAGCAAGTGTTGACAGGTAATATACTGTACCAAATCCTCCGGTTGCAAAAACAACAGCATGGGCAGAATGTCTTTCAATCTCACCTGTAATTAAATTTCTTGTTATAATTCCTCTTGCTTTTCCATCAATAACTACCAGATCAAGCATGTCCCGGCGAGTGAATATTTTTGCTTTACCAGCTTTTATTTGCCTGCTTAATGCCTGGTATGAAGCTAATGTACATTGTTGTCCTGTTTGTCCCTGAGCATAAAAAGTTCTTGAAACCTGTACTCCTCCGAACGAACGGTTAGAAAGATAACCACTGTACTCCCTGGCAAATGGAACTCCCTGGGCAACATATTGATCAATGATATTGTTGCTTACTTCAGCAGCCCGGTAAACATTAGCTTCTCGTGCACGAAAATCGCCCCCCTTAATCATATCATAAAACAAACGATAATCACTGTCAGCATCATTTTTATAATTCTTAGTTGCGTTAATGCCACCTTGTGAAGCAATTGAATGTGCTCTTCGTGAGGAATCCTGAAACACATAAACTTTTACGTTATATCCTAACTCAGCAAGAGTTGCTGCTGCGGATGCCCCTGCTGCTCCAGCCCCAACAACAATAATATCAAGGGTTTTCTTATTCGCAGGATTGACAAGTTTAACTGAAGCTTTATATTTAGTCCATTTTTCCGCTAAAGGACCTTCAGGGATCTTTGCATCTAATTTTGTCATAATATTATAGAGTTGTTTTTCGGATTCTTATTTGAAAAAATAAATAACGATTGGAATAATACTGAAACCAAGTGGCACTAAAATTGAATATATCAGACCGATTTTTTTAATAACCGGAGTATATCTGTCATTAAGTCCAAATGTTTGAAAGGCTGATTGAAATGCATGGTGTAAATGAAAAGCAAGGAATAGAAAAGAAACCAGGTAGATTACAATGTACAGGGGTAGTTGGAATAAGTCGTTTGCCATTCCATAAAAATTCTCATGATCTCCTTCTACCCAACCTAGTTTGACGAAGTAAAAATTTATAAAATGGATAAATAGAAAAACCCCAATAATTATACCGAGATAGATCATATACTTCGAAAAAAAGGAGGTTTGAGAAAATGCAGTCTTTTTATACCTTAACGGTCGTGCCAGCCAATTCTGGATCTGTAGAATAATACCATAAATAATATGTATCAGAAAACCAGCTAAAAGAACAATTTCGAATACTTTGACTATAACATTGCTTGCCATAAAATGCGCAGCACTGTTAAACGGAACCGGATCATCGATTAGTAATAAGAAATTAATACCTAAATGAACCAGAAGGAAAAGAATTAAAAAAAGACCGGCAATGGCCATAACTAACTTTTTCGTAACAGATGAACCAAGAAATTTATTCATATATATTTGTTGTTATATAGTTATTGTTTTGCTTATACTAAGAATAATTTAATGCTAGCAAATATATATTATTAAATATATTTTCAACATGTTCATTAACAGGTTTATTTCTAAATTTGCATATTATGTATTACACAATTGATTTTAAAAATACTACGATTAGATTTAAAGATGAAGGTAAAGGTACTGTAGTTGTTTTATTACACGGGTACCTTGAATCGCTTGAGATTTGGAGTGAATTTTCTGCTGATCTTGCAGAGCGTTGCAGGGTAGTATCAATAGATCTTCCGGGGCATGGCAAATCAGGTGTTATTGAAAATGTGCATACAATGGAGCTGCTGGCAAAGGCTGTTAAATCAGTAATGGATCATTTAAATATCGACAAATATTTCATGGTAGGACACTCGCTTGGAGGATATGTTGCACTTGCTTATTTGGGATTGTTCCCGGAATGTTTATCAGGATTTTCGCTTTTCCATTCTCACCCTTTGGCTGATAGTAATGAAACGATAGAAAACCGGAAAAGAGAGATAAAGCTGGTTAAAAACGGAAAAAAAGATTTGATATATACAGTTAACATTCCAAAAGCATTTGCTACTGATAACCTTGAGAAATTCAGCGAACAGGTTGACTACGCAAAAGAGATTGCAATGGATATATCGGAGGAGGGTATTATTGCAGTGCTAAACGGGATGATTAACAGACCGGACAGAAGTGATATACTTTCCCGCACATCGCTGCCTTTTCTTTGGATTCTTGGGGGAAAGGACAATTATATCCCGTATGAGGTTATTGTAAAAAAGGTTGAATTGCCAAAGCAGGGAAAACTAATCACATTGGAAAACAGCGGGCATATGGGATTTATGGAGGAGAAGAAGAAATCATTAAATGCTATTCTTGGGTTTTTAGTTCGCTGATGCTCCCTCCTTGTTTTCTGCACATTTGGTGTTACGGGTAAATGCATGTTCTCTCTTCAAGCTATAAAACTTTTACCGACAGTTACACTTTAACTCCGATAACCAAAATATCATCAATCTGCTCGGTATATTAGCCATCCATTCATTCAGTGTGTCTTCAAGAACTTGCTTTTGCTTATCCATAGGTTTGTGCAGATTATCGGACAATAGCTGTTTGAGATTCTTGATCATGAATTTCTTTCCTTTTGGTCCGCCAAACTGGTCGGAATAACCGTCTGAGAATGTAT
>JADFUQ010000287.1 GCA_015222065.1 Bacteroidota bacterium | reverse complement strand
ATGCCAATAGATAAATTTGAAATACTGGAATCAACCTGCGTTCCCCTGCCTGCTGAAAATATTGACACTGACCAGATTATTCCGGCAAGGTTTCTCAAAGCCATTTCCCGTGAAGGTTTTGGCGACAAATTATTCAAAGATTGGAGATATGACAAGCAGGGTAACCCTAATCCGGATTTTGTTCTGAATAATCCGAATTATTCAGGTCATATCCTGGTCGGAGGGAAAAATTTTGGGAGCGGATCCAGCAGGGAACATGCCGCGTGGGCTATTTATGATTATGGGTTTAAAGTAGTAGTATCCAGTTTTTTCGCCGATATATTTAAGAATAATGCATTAAATACCGGATTACTCCCTGTTCAGGTTACTAAATCCTTCTTAAAAATCCTGTTAACAGCTATTGAAAATGATCCTGGAACCATTGTAAAAATTGACCTCCCCAACCAGAAGATCATCCTTGCTGCATCAGGGATGAAAGAAAATTTCGATATAAACAGTTTTAAAAAAGAATGTTTGTTGAACGGTTATGATGACATTGATTATTTGATCAGTTTAAAGCGCCGGATCATTGATTTCGAGAAAAAAAATCTATTCAAAAATGAAAATTGAGATAATGGATACCACCCTGCGGGATGGTGAGCAAACCTCCGGGGTTTCCTTTAATTCTGTGGAAAAACTGAACATAGCCAGAATATTATTGGAAGAAGTAAAAATTGACCGTATTGAAGTGGCTTCAGCCAGAGTTTCTGAAGGAGAATTCAAGGGAGTTAAAAAAATTACAGATTGGGCCGGCAGGAATAATCTCCTGGATAAAGTTGAAGTCCTTGGGTTTATTGACGGTAATCTTTCAATCGATTGGATCAAAAAGACAGGTGCAAAAGTTGTCAATCTGTTAAGTAAAGGTTCTCTTAAGCATCTTCGCGAACAATTAAGAAAAACACCCGATGAGCACATCAGGGATATATGTAATTCCATTCATTATGCAAATGAGCTGGGTATCAAGGTTAATATATATTTTGAAGACTGGTCGAATGGGATGTTAAATTCAAGAGATTATGTTTATTCTCTAATGGATTCTCTTAAAGATGAGAAAATTGAAAGGTATATGTTGCCTGACACGCTGGGGATTTTAAATATGGATCAGACGTATGAATTTTGTAAACTAATGATCCAGCGGTATCCCGGTAAACATTTTGATTTTCATGCTCATAATGATTATGATCTGGCTGTGGCAAACGTATTTGCTTCCATTAAGGCGGGAATCCATGGAATACACACAACCGTAAACGGACTGGGTGAACGTGCAGGTAATGTCCCTCTCTCCAGTGTAATAGGAATTCTGAATGATCATCTGAAAATAAAAACCAATCTTAATGAAAACAGCCTGACCAGGATCAGTCGATTGGTAGAATCATTTTCCGGTATCCGAATTCCCTCAAACAAACCTTTGATTGGTGAAAATGTTTTTACCCAAACTTGTGGTGTTCATGCTGACGGTGACAGCAAGAACAATTTATATCAAAACAACCTTATACCTGAAAGGTTTGGCAGGGTAAGGAAATATGCTCTCGGGAAAACCTCAGGGAATGCTAATATTAAGAAAAATCTTGAAGTGTTGGGATTGGATCTTGATCCTGAATCAATGAAAAAAGTTACAGCCAGGGTTATTGAATTAGGCGACAGGAAAGAAAATGTAACCACGGAAGATCTGCCATATATCATATCAGATATATTGGAAAATGGTGCGATGGATAATCCTGTTAAGATTAAGCACTATTCATTGTCGCTTGCAAATGGTCTTAGACCGGTAGCCAATATATGTATTGAAATCCGGGGAAAGTCATATGAGGAAAATTCAGCAGGAAATGGTCAGTATGATGCCTTTATGAAAGCATTATGGAAAATTTACAGTTCTTTACACAAAGAACGGCCGATTCTTATCGATTATATTGTAACCATCCCTCCCGGCGGGAAAACCGATGCGTTAGTAGAGGCTATCATTACCTGGAATTTTAAAGATCATGAATTTAAAACCAGGGCTGTTGAAGCCGATCAAACCGAAGCAGCAATAAAAGCAACTGTTAAAATGTTGAATATCATTGAAAAATTATAATAAAATGAATATTAAAATTGCATTATTATCCGGAGATGGAATTGGACCTGAGATTATTGACCAGGCAGTAAAAGTTGTAAAAGCTATTGCCGGCAAATTCAATCATAATATACAGATTGAAGAAGGATTGGTCGGAGCAATTGGTATTGATAAAGCAGGAGATCCGTTTCCTGACGAAACATTCGAGTTATGTAAACGATCTGATGCCGTTCTGTTTGGTGCCATTGGTGACCCGAAATATGATCTGAACCCAGGTGCTATTATCAGACCGGAACAGGGATTACTCGCTATGAGGAAAAAATTGGGATTATTCGCTAATATTCGTCCTGTTTTTACTTTCCCGTCATTGATCGAAAAATCACCTTTAAGACCTGAAATAATTGACGGAGTTGATTTTATTGTTATCAGGGAATTAACAGGTGGAATTTATTTTGGAGAACCGAGAGGAAGATCAGAAGACGGTAACATTGCCTACGACACTTGTATTTATTCCAGAGAGGAAATTGATAGGATTCTTCACTTAGCCTTTAAATATGCTAAAAAACGTTCCGGAAAACTCACCGTTGTAGATAAAGCAAATGTTTTGGCTTCTTCCAGGTTGTGGAGAGAAACGGCTCAGGAAATGGGCAAAAAATATCCGGATGTTGATCTGGACTTTATGTTTGTTGATAATGCGGCTATGCAAATCATACAAAATCCAAAAAAATTCGATGTAATGGTCACTGAAAATATGTTTGGAGATATATTAACTGATGAAGCCAGTGTAATAACGGGTTCTCTGGGTTTATTACCCTCGGCTTCCATGGGAACACTAACATCAGTTTTTGAACCCATACATGGCTCCTATCCACAGGCTGCCGGAAAAAATATCGCGAATCCACTGGGCACAATATTATCAGCATCACTGATGTTTAATTATGCATTTAAGCTTAAAGATGAGGCATCCTTAATATACCTTGCTGTTGAACAATCCCTGAAACAAGGTATCGTCACAGAAGATATTGCAAAAGACAATCCAAAAACTACATCGGAGGTTGGAGACTGGATTGCAAACT
>JADFUQ010000286.1 GCA_015222065.1 Bacteroidota bacterium | reverse complement strand
CTGGCTTAATAGAAACTTCAAAATTCGTTATTCGTTAATCGATATTCATTATTCATCTTAACAACTGTATATTAATGTGTTGTCAAATGCGAAACTAATAATTAATTGTTTAAGCCCTTTATTAATGTTTTTTCTTTCTTTCCATTATTCCATTATTCCATTATTCCACTATTTAATAACCATTTTTTCAAGTTCTTCAAGTGACTTTCCTTTTGTTTCGAAAAGGTACTTCTTAAAGTAGAAGAAACTCAGAAATGTAACCAGGGCATAAAACCCGAAAATATAACCAATTCCTTTCCCGCTACTGAACCATGCAGCAACCACCGGGAAAAGAAAAGATGTTACACCGTTAAAAAACCAGTGGGAAAATGAACCAATGGCTGTCCCCCTGGCTCTCACTTTGTTGGGGAACATTTCAGCAAGCAAGACCCAGATAACCGCTCCCTGCGAAGAAGCAAAAAATGCAATGAAACCGATAAGACAAATAAGTAATATATAATTCTGAACACCACCGCTTATATAAGCCCAGGAGAAAAGCCCAAGGAAAACGGTCATTCCTAAAGAGCCAACCAGCAACATTGATTTTCGTCCAAAACGATCGATTACCTGCATAGCGATAAGTGTAAAGATCAGGTTGGTCAGACCGATGATAACTGTTTGTCCGATAGCCGAATCGGTTGAAAATCCCGCAGATCTGAAAATATCTGTAGCATAATACATAATCACGTTGATACCGGTGAACTGGTTAAAAAATCCAATTGCAACAGCGATAAGCACCAGGTGCGTATATTTTTTCTGAATAATACCTACTTTCTTTGCTGTGATCTCCTGTTCAAGTGATAGTTTTATCTCCTCAAGCAACTTATCAATATCCGCATCGGGATTCACCTCCCGGATAACTTCCCTTGCAGCTTCTGATTCTCCGTTTTTAACAAGCCATCGGGGACTTTTACCAACAAAAAAGAGCAGAGAAAAATAAGCCACTGCAGGAATACATTCACTCATGAACATCCATCGCCAGTTGTTCTCACCTGTATTAAGTAACAGGTAATCTGAAAAGAAAGCAACCAGGATACCAATAACAATAGCCAGTTGAAATGTCAGGGTTAATCTGCCACGATAAGCTGGAGGGGATATTTCTGAAATATATGCCGGTGACAATACGGAAGCACCACCGATAGCTAAACCACCGATAAAACGGAAAATCACAAACATGGTAAGATTGTAAGATAACCCGGTACCAATAGCTGAGATCAGGAATAACAGTGCTATCAGTTTCAGCATCAGTCGTCGCCCGAAAACATCGCCCGGACGCCCGATTGCAATGGCTCCTATGATACAACCTATAAGAGCTGAACTGACTGCCCAGCCCTGCATAGCCCCTGTCAGGTCAAAATGTTGTGTAAAAAAAGGCATGGCCCCATTGATAACTGCAGTATCAAAGCCAAACAGTAAGCCGCCAAGAGCGGCAACAAAAGTGTAAAGAATAAGTTTTTTATTCATAATATGGTTTTTAGATTATTTTTTGTCTGTCCATAAAGTCAAACAGATTTTGAATTGAAGCACCAAATAACAAAAAACAAATAACAAATAATGTCCAATGTTTGAAATAACAAAATCCAAATAGCATATATACAATAATCTGTTTGATTTTTGAGTTATTAGAATTTGTGATTTATTTGATATTTGGTGCTTGTCATTTGTGATTTTTACTATCTAAAAGGAGCATTATATAGTTCTATGTTAGAAATAAGAGGAGAAGCTTTAGATCGTATAATATTAAGCCGGACTCTGGAAGTTTTTACCGTTGGCAGTCTCAGAATTCTTTTATAGCCAATAGTAGTTCCCGATGCTAACAGTTTCCAATTATCTTCCACCATGGCTTCCAGTGTAAACTACTGAACACGTTGTCCGAGCGGAATATATTCCTTACATGCTTCAGTCAGTTCCTTCACAACATCTCCTTTTCCATCCTTCCAGGGGGAATTCTTCACCGAATGTTCAGTATATTGTGAGGGCCACAAGCAAAAACCATCGTGGTGCCTGGCTGTAAGAATTATCCCTTTCATACCTGCCTCTTTGCATACGCGAGCCCACTGGCGGCAATCCAGTTCTGCCGGATTGAACAACTCAGGTGATTCATCACAATATCCCCATTCCATATTGGTAAAAGTGTTCATATTGAAATGAACAAAAGCATAGAATTCCATTTGGTGCCATGCTATTTATCTCCAAATATAATCTTTTCAAACCGCAATGATCTTCATACGAAACAAAAACCCGCCTGAAATCAGGCAGGTTTATTCTGTTTTATTATGTAATTGGCTTTTAACTGATTAATTACCTTCGGTGAGCACCACTTCGTTCCGGTTCACAAATTAATCAGAAAGAAAAAAGATAAAAGTTGGAGCGAAGCGTAAACCCCGACCGAAGCGTCGGGGGATAAAGACAAAAGTACTAATAACATAGTATGTTTGATAGACGATTAAATTTTCCATAAAAAGTAATCTGAATTTCTTATGCAAATAATTCACTTTTAACTTTTTTTGTCTTTTATCTTCTATATGAATAATGCAGGTTAAGTAACCTTGTAATGTATATGCAAAATGCGTTGTCTATTTCTAAAAACTATACTTCAGCATAAACATCATCATATTATAATCTTTCATAGTTGCGAACATATTATCACCTTTCCCGTTAAATAAAGCCGCTGATAATGTTATTTCAGCATTGTCGGTTGCCATATATGAAATTTCGGGAATATAAACCAGAGCATAATTATTTCCAACATCATTCCAATCGGAAATGATAAAGCCTCCGCCAACAGGAGCTATTTTAAGTTTATCTTCAAAGAATTTCTTTTCTAATCGAACAAAGAAATAATCGTTTAAATTATCAGTTCCTCTTTCATTCATGAAACCATGCATATATTGAAAATTAAGATAGGCTCCATTTGCAAAATTGTAATCGGCACCGAGAATAAATTTTACATAGGTTTCTTTTTTTAACATTACAGTATCTTGTGTAACCGGCACAGGCGACATCGGATACATGGCAGATAAATTATTAGTCATTACCACTTCGTTTTCTGGTAAGAAAGCTGCTGCTTCTGCCCAAACACCAACACCTCCAATACTTCCTGCCATGTCAGTTCCGAAAATATGTGTTCTATAAAACGACAATTGTGAATTTATATTTATTCCACCCATTGCATCAACCGGAATAAAAGTATTATATGTGCCGATTGGCATACCATCTCTTCCCCAAACATAGCTCAATGAAAAATCCAAACCGGCTGCAAAACCTTTAAATTTTACACCTGCTGTTGAGCTTTCGGCTAAGTTATATTGCGGCATATTAATTTGGTCTGTGAATCCCATCAAGGTCATTCCCTGGGGCAATTCCATTGAAGGAGTTAGCGCATTTGCAAAAGTTCCGACAGGCATATTAGCCGGTTGAAAAAACGGGACATATACTCCTTGTAAAGAAAATTCCGAATTAAAATAATAATCCAGACTTATAGCATCAGAACCTCTGTGGCGACCAAAATCAAGAACATCTTCCAAATCGTATGGGTTTAAGTTGTCGGTTGGATTTAATTTGTCGGCTGTTCCCCATGTAATTCTTTGACGACCAATTTTTACATCAAGATTTTTAGTTAAGAAGCCAAATAATTGAACATAGGCTTCTCTTACTTCCAAATTGTAAGAGTCAACAATTCCTTTGTTGTATAGGTCTGCCGAGGAATTAATGCCTGGTAAACCAATATTACGCAACCAAACTTCGCTGTAAAATTTTGAATTACCGGTAATTTTCTTGTTAAGTTTCAGCGTTAAACGGTTTTCGTTCCAGGCCCAATCGTTTGGGTCTTCAAGCAAAAAACGCTGGTCTGTTAATAATTCGCCGGACAACTTTATTTTATTGCCATCTTCTTGTGCTTTGGCAATGTTTGAACTTATCGAAAGTACTATTACTATTATTATTGTTAAACCTATTTGTTTCATCTTATGATATTTTTAGTATATTTTTTATTGAACTTGTTATTAAATCGAAATTTTTAAATGCAGTTTGAGCTATTTGATGTCCCTCTTTTACAAATTCTTTTATTGCTTGTGGTGTTGTAGTTTTATCAAATTTTGAAGGATGTTTTAATCTGTCCAACATTACATATTTTACTGTTTTGCCTTCCGATTGATAATACAGGTTAATAAGTGTTTCCACCCCAAATCTTGAATGTTTCATTTTATCAACAATAGTTAAAATGTCGTTTCTTAACAGTGCTCGTTCACCTGTAAAGGATTTAAAAGGGTTTACACTATAATTAATCAAGGTTTCGTTTGCCTGACCCAGAACCATATCGGCTTCTTTATTAAATACCGGAGTTAATAATTGCGAAAAATGTTCCTCTGTCAGATTTGACAAATCAGCATCAATAAACACAATTATTTCACTGTTTGCATTTTCAATGCCGGTTGCCATAGCATATCCTTTACCCTTATTTTCCGGTAAAACAATGTATTTGAAATCATAAAACTTACTAATTTCTTTCAATATTTCATCGGTTTTATCCGTTGAGCCATCGTTTACAACAATTACTTCATCAAAAAAATAGTCAGAAACTGTTGTAACAACATCTTTTACAGTACCTGCCTCGTTGTAGACACAAATTATTGCTGATATTTTTTTCATGTTTTATTTTTTTTCCTGATTAGCTTTTCGACTGTTTTCAACATTAAATCATAATTTTTCATGGCAGTAAATGCTATTTCCCAGCCTTCATTAATATAATTTGTCGTTGCTTTTGAAAAAGATACTTTCTTGTATTTATCTTTATGTTTTAACCCTATTAATCTGATGAATTTTATGGTTTTACCAATCGAGATAAAATAGAAATACAATAACGCTTCTACCCCAAATCTTGATTCTTTCATTTTGTCAAGAATTGGAGTAATATCCTCTTTATACATAGCCCTTTCTCCAGTCAAAATTTTTAAAGGGTTTATATCCTGACTTAAAATATTGATTGTAGAATAGCCTAAAACCATGTCACATTCTTTTTTTATCAGGGGATTTATCATTTGGTCAATATATCCGCTAATTATATTTGTTTGATCAGCATCAATAAATGCAATGATTTCATTTGTTGCATTCTCAATACCAATAGCCATTGCATAACCTTTGCCCTTATTATCTTTATAATGAATGTCTGTTATTTCAATTTCTTTCTTTAGTTCTTTTATTATTTTCTCCGTATTATCTGATGAACCATCATTTACAACAATTATCTCACTAACAATTAAAGATTCAGAGACAGATACAATAACATTTCTAATAGTTTTCTCTTCGTTAAATACACATATTATTGCTGTTGTTTTCATAATTATTTTATGCATTTTATTGTGAAACTATTTCGTGTCTTTCTTTTCCATATTGCTATGTTATTTGTAAAATATTTTGAGTTACATGGAAGGCAAAATAAATAAGTGTAACTAAATACAATGGAATGGCCATATATTTTAATATATCTCTTTTTACACCGGCTTTTGCTGCTTTTTTTACGAACAATAACGAAATATATTGACAGACCAGTGTTCCAATGGCTAAGAAAAGGCTGAAAAGCGTATAGTGTAACAAATCATGATGAGAAATAAATTTCTGATTTATCAGAACGGAAATACTAAGCCAAAAAGCAAGACTCATCGGATTGGAAATGCAATAACTTCCTACCACAACTATATTTTTCAATAACAACTTTTCATCAAGTTTGAGTTTCTCATTTGCTACAATTGCTTTTGCTGTATGGGTTTTATCACGTTTAGATTTAATGAGGGGCAGGATAAATTCCTTTGCTACAATATAGGAGAGGAAAACAAGACCTGCTATCTGAAGAATTATTTTTATCCATGGGTTTATTGCCCTGATAGAAATAGTTCCAATTAAGAAAAATTCGCATAAGATAAAATTAGCGATACTTGATAGAATAGCAATGGAGAACCCATGCCAGAAACCTCTATCAATGGCTCTGTTTAACATCATTTGCCCTAAGGGACCTAATGGGACAGAAATGATTAATCCGAGTCCAAAAGCGATTAAAACCATATTGCAAGCCTGAATTTTGAAATTTATTAAATTATTTTTAAAGTATCATCTGTAGATTCATCGTTAACTACAATAAGTTCATCGACCAGCTTTCAATTTGTAATACTAACGGTAACAATAGTTCTTTCTTTGTTGTAAACACATATTATTGCTGTTGTTTTCATATCAAGTTATCTTCTTTCTGAAATTTATTAATCATTGTTTTTTATATATTTCGATACTTTCTTTTGCAGCCAATCTGCCAATTTCAATCAATTGTTCAGCTTTGTAAAAATCGAAAGTATGACACGAATGTCTTGAAATATCTACCAAAATATCCGGTTTGTATATATCCAATGTCATTTTTGAAATTTGATGGATCATTATACTGGTAGTTGCATTAAGAAGTTTGAAATATCCTAATTTCGATTTATTGCTTTTCGGAATTATCTCATTAAGTTTTTGTTTAAATTTCTTAATGTTTTTATCATAAAAAGATTGAACTTCCAATTGTTTTTTAGTTTGTTTTTTTTCCTTTGTGTGTGGAATATCTGCATATACATTAACCGCGACTAAAATATTATTCCCGATTCGTTTAACACGATTTACCGGTATTGGGTTTAAAAGACCTCCGTCAACTAATAAAACATTATTTTTTTTAACAGGAGTAAAAACCGTAGGAATTGCTATTGATGCTCTCACAGCTTCATATACACTGCCTGTTGTAAAAACAACCTCTTTTTCGTTTGTTATGTCTGTTGCAACCGCGGCAAAGGGTATTTTAAGGTCTTCAATATTTTTATCGGCAATGAAGGTTTTCATTTTCTTAATAACCCTATCGGCTTTTATTAAACCTTGTGAACTGAAAGTAAAATCAATAAGATTGAAGACATCTATTTTTTCTAATGTCAGACTCCATTCTTTATAATCCTGCAATTTATCCATTGCGTATAGTCCTGCTATAAGAGCTCCCATAGAAGTACCTGCTACAGAATTTATTTCAAAACCTTGTTTTTCAAACTCTTCGATAACTCCAATATGTGCTAACCCTCTTGCTCCACCACTGCCTAATACTAATGCTATTGACTGCTTCATATGTTTATAATTTATATAAGAATTTATTAGTTAACATCTTTTTGCAAAAGTGTTTTTACTCTTGTCGGGAGATAGGTCCTGTTAAAAAATAACCCTATAAAGCCTGTTGCCCAAATAATAATTTTCACATCTGTTGTATGATTAAAAAACAAACAAGTGACAGCACTTAATGTAATTATTCCGAGAGGCGTCCAAAAACCCCGATGTTTATTAATCAGATTAAAAACTATCAATGGAATAATAATGAAAGAAACAAGCAGTTCGTAAGGAATAAAAAATAAATATATTCCCATTAGTGTTCCGGCAGCACGTCCTCCTTTAAAATTAAAGAAAAGCGGATAACCATGTCCGATTATTGCACCAGCTCCGATAAACCCTGAAGAAATTGTTGATAAATTAAAAAAATGATTGGCAATTAAAATAGGAATAAGGGCTTTAAAGCCGTCTAAAAATCCTGTTAAGATTCCCCAAAATTTGCCTGTACTTTTAAAAGTATTATAAGCTCCCGGATTATTATTGCCTAAATCCCGGATATCTTTTCCTTTTACCAGTTTTGTAATAACATAGGCAAACAATATTGAACCTGTTAAATAGCCTGATATCAGGCATATTAGATAAATTAAATAAGTATTCATAAATATTATTATTTAAATAGTTATAGCGACAGTATATGATTTTGGTCCGCAGTAAACAGCACCGGCAAAATCCGCTTTCCCTATAATAAAATCATCACATGGTATTGTTTTTAAATTTTCTTCTAAATCAGAAAAAGCTTCTTCATTATCTCCAAACCCGACAATATTTAATCTTTTAATAACGGTTGCCGGTTTTTCAGCCATTTTAGCTTTTATTAAATCAATAATTTGTGAGTTTACTTGTTTGAAAGTTCTTCCTTTTCCAAGTGGGATGATTTGGCCTTCTTCATCGTCGCCCATCAGGCCGAGAATTGGAGTAATTCGTAAAACAGAACCCATTAGAGCTTTGGCTTTTCCTATTCTGCCTCCCCTATAAAGATAATTCAGGTCTGCCATAACAAAATAGTTAAATGTATTTTGAATAACCTCCTGTGATAATTTGATGATATCATCAGTATTGTTATTCTTTTTAATTATATCAATTACTCCAAGGAGAACATTTCCTACACCTGCCATAACTTGTCTGCTGTCAATATTGATAATCGGAATAGTATTTTCATACATTTCCTTTACGTTTTTAGCAATAGCAAAGGTTGCTGTTGACATTACACTGCTCATTACGACATGAATTATCAGGTCATATTTATCTTTATTTTTTTCTACTATTTCAATAAGCTCTCCTTTTACAATTGAAGTTGTTTTTGCAACAACTTTTTCTTTCAGATATTTTTCATTTAGCCATTGTGCTGTGTATTCATTACTTCCGCGATATTCTTTATCGTTTACTACAACAGGAAATTTTAAAATTTCAATGTCGGGATAGTCTATTTGCTCTTTTGAAAGACCAAGATTATCGGCTGTGATAATTAAAATTTTCTTATCCATTTTTTTAAAAATTTATTCAAAGGTTATATAATAATGATATTGATATTGACCGCCATAATATTCCTCAAAATCAAGTTCCGGAAAAGTTTTTTTCAATTTCGGAATAATGCTTTTCTGTTTTTTCGCAGGAATGCCTTTGTATATTGATATCAGGCTTTCTTCTTTTATTTGTTCTTCAATTGTATCATTGATAAGTTGTTCTACGTTTTTGTCTGAAAGAATAATTTTCCCGTTATAAACAGCGAAAAAGTCATTTTTGTTAATTGTTTTACCGTTTTCGGTAGCAGTATTTCTGACAGACCTGGCAATTCCGCAAAAACGAATGTCATTAAGACTATTCATTATTGAATCAAATATAGTGGTAATATCTAATTCTTTTGAAATACTCATCATCATACTTATAAGAGAGATGACATTATTAGATTCAACAATATGAACAT
>JADFUQ010000285.1 GCA_015222065.1 Bacteroidota bacterium | reverse complement strand
TCAATTTTTTCCAGTTCATCAAGTCCCTGTACATTTAAGGATTTTGAGAGTTTGGAAATACTTTTCAGATCAATAATCCCTCTTATTGAAATCAGTGCATTATTTCCTTCTCCACCGACAACCAGCAACAATTCAATAATTTTATCTTCTTTTTCTTTAACGAGAAATTTTATATCCTGATCTTTTTCTTTTACTACCATCAGCTCTTCATATTCATCTAAAGAGAGTTCATTCATTATCTCTTCATGAAAATTGATATCAGGATCAAGTAAGGATTCATCTTCAGTTGCCAGAATTTTAATACTTTCGATATTGCTTATCATCTTGTTAAATTCATCATCGCCGGCTTCTATATCAGAAAACATACTAAACATTTTACTGGATATTAATACAGTTGTAAATCCATCCTTGCCGGCATATTTTTCAAAAAGCTTATCCACCGGATCTCTCTGCGCAAATGCGCTTAATGATATCATAATCAAGATAAACGCATTAAAAAAGACTTTGTTTGTTTTCATTTTTTATTTATTTATGGAATTAAATATTGTTTTAAATGTTAATTACAATTAATTATTGTCCTCGATTGGATTAATAATTTTTGATAAATTCTCCAGATTTCTTATACCTGTCCCGAAAAGGGAAATTGTATAAATACTTTTGGTGCTGTATTCAATTTTAGAAATATTACTTAATGGCTTCGTTGCTTCATCCAATTTCCCAATAGCATAGAGATTTTTTGTTCCCTCGTTTAGTTTCGCAGATACAAAAAGAAGAGTTTCTTTTGTTTGCATATAGGCAATTTCCGGATTATCATAAGTATCCTGCATAGAAGTATTGAAAATAAAAGCAAAATATACAACTATCAATAATGCTATTACTGCAGCAGCACTGCTCACCATATAAAGTATCTTCTTACGGTTTGTAAATCGTTTTGCTTCTTCCTGTTCTGCTCCTTTAATAACATTTATGATTTTATTCTTAAGTTCCTTGTCAGGTATTTCATTCTTGCCTCCTATATGATAATAGGTAAACATTTCCTGTTCGGCCCACATGTGACGGGGAACATCATTTGTAGTAAAGAAGTCCTTTAACTCCTTTTCATCTTCAATTGCAGATTCTCCGCTATAAAATTTTTGCAACAGAAGTTCTATTCTCTTTAGATCCATTTTGGTAAAGTTTATTAAGTTCTTCTCTTACTTTTGTCCTTGCCCGTGATACAGACACGCGCAGTGTATTAACATTTTCTTTCATGATTTCACTTATCTCATGATAACTGTTCCCCTCAATATCCCTAAGGTGTATCACCATCCTCTGTTGTTCGGGCAGATTGTTGATAATATCTTTTACATGTGATACAGCATCTTTCAGGTCAAGCTTCCTGTCTGCTGTATCATCAACCAATACCGGGTCGTTATAATAATAATTATCTTCAACCGAAACAGTGTGTGTTGTCCTGATCTTATCCAGGCAATAGTTTCTTGTAACAGTCATTGCAAAAGCTTCCAGATTCCTGTACTCTTTAAGCTTATTCCTTAATTTCCAAAGCTTTAGAAACACTTCCTGAATTGCATCCTCCGCTTCCTCTCTACGTTTCAATATCCTGAATGCGAAAGAGTACAGCTTGTTGCTGAGAGGTAAAACCATATTTTTGAACTCTTCGCTGTTCATAATTCAGGAAAACCGTAATTTACAAAAAAATAATTCCAAAATACAATAACTTACCCGTCTGTTCATTGTTGACACAACACTATTTTTCTTCTTCAAGCTTCTCTAAATGTTCCATTCCGGTACCCTTCATTGAAGAGGCAAGTTTGGAAATATGTTTCAAATCGATATTCCCTGTAATGCTTATCAGGGCATTACTATCCGTCCCTCCTACAATAAGAAGAAGTTCAGTGATTATTCCATTCTTTTCTTTTGAAAGAAACTTAACATCCTGGTCCTTTTCTTTAACAACAAGTAATTCATCATATTCATCAATAGGTAAACTACCCATAATTTCATCATAGAAATTAAGGTTGTTCTTATTTATGAATTCAGAATCTGAAGCAAGGATTTTGATAGTTTCAAGCTTATCAACCAGTTCATCTACATCAGGATCATCCAGGTTCATCTCTCCAACCATTCTAAAAAGGTTCTTGGAAATATACACTGTTGTAAAGCCTTCTTTCCCGGCATACTTTTCAAATAATTTATTTACCGATTGATGCTGTGAAAAGACAAACAACGGAAAAACAAAAACCAAAATAATTAAACTTAATTTTTTCATGACTCATTTTTTTTAAAATCAACAATAGTTTTATTCACATTACTATCATACAGACGAACCATGAAATGATCCATTACAGGTTTTATTGGAAAATTTGCTTTTTCTTCTTAATTAAGTTATAATGACGGATGTCTGACTCGTAACCCGGAGCTTGAGACATCTATTCAAAGAAGGGTTTTATTTTATCAATAAAATTTTCCGGTGGTCGTGTAGGTTTTCTTGTTTTGTCATTCATAAAAACCAGTATTGTATTCCCGGTAACAACCAGTTTTCCGGCTTCGTTAAGAATTTCATAATTAAAAAGTATCTTTACTGAAGGCATTTCAGGAATAGTGGTTTTAATTGTGAGAAGATCATCGTAACTGGCAGGATAGTGATATTTTATATTTAGTTCAGTGACTGGTAGTATAATTCCGCTATTTTCGATCGACCGGTATGTTAAGTTGAATTCCCGCATCAGATTGGTACGTCCTACTTCAAAAAAAAGTGGATAATTGCCGTAATATACCATACCCATTTTATCTGTTTCACCATATCTTACTCTCACTTGTGTTTCTGCTGAAAACATAAGATGGAAATATTTAAATTATTTAGTGTTTGAGTTACTGGGTTCCTGGATTTAAAAAATACTATTCAAATGGGGAATCGGGTTCTTTTGAAAGGTGATAATAGAAAAGCTTGTCGAGGCATGATGGATACCATCTTTTCAAAAATGCAGACCCTTTTCCTTCAATACTAAGTACCACCTTTTTTTCCTTTTTTTGTATCCCATTTAAAATAGCTTTTGCAACTTCCTCAGGCATCATCATTTTACCTTCCTTCCGGGGAGACTCACCCTGAAGTGATCCGTCGGCAATAAGAGCTGATCTTCTGATATTCGATGCCGTGAATCCCGGGATTACAAGCATAACATGAAGGTCTGTTTTTCGATTTTCAATTCGAAGTGCACTCATAAATCCATGCATTGCATGTTTTGATGCTGAGTAACCTATTCGTCCCGGCATACCATGAATCCCTGCAACTGAAGACACCCCTATAACAAATCCTTTATTCTCCATTAGATAAGGGAGAGCATATTTAGTGCAATAAACAGTGCCAAAAAAATTCACCTCCATTAATGCACGAATCACTTTAAGGTTAACATCTTTGAACAAAGCCCTCATAGAAATCCCGGCGTTATTAATAAGGATATCAATAGTTTTGAAATGGCTAACAGTTTCTTCAATCAGGTTTCTACAATCTTGTTCTGAACTCACATCAGTTTTTACAGTAAAAACATCTGCTCCCTTTTCTTTAAGTTCTTTCTCAATTTCATCAAGTTTCTCTTTATTCCTTGCAGCCAGAACAACCTTTGCGCCTTTCTGTGCCAGGAGATGTGCGGTGGCGAGTCCAATTCCCGAAGAAGATCCTGTGACGATGGCAACTTTATTCTCAAAAAAATTCTTCATCATTTAGATATTAACTGACAATACAAAGCTAAAAATATTAAGGAAAACAAGTTATAAAAAAAACTGTATAAACCTTTTGCATATAAAAATAATGATATTACTTTTGCGGACAATCTGACGATTCAGTAGCTCAGTTGGTAGAGCACATCCCTTTTAAGGATGGGGTCCTGGGTTCGAGACCCAGCTGGATCACACATAAAACCCCTGTTTTTAAGGGGTTTTTTACTATTAACTCCAATCGCCAAAAAATGGATGCAGAAGTTACAATTATTGGTGCAGGTGTAATTGGTCTGGCTGTATCTGCAGCTTTATACGGTTGCAAAGGACCTGTGTTTGTTATTGAGCGGAATCATACATTCGGACAGGAGAGCAGCAGCAGGAACAGTGAAGTAATACATTCAGGTATCTACTATCCTAATGGATCACTTAAAGGAAAACTATGTCTGGAAGGAAAGGAAAAGATATATGCCTATTGTAACAAAAATGATATCCCATACCGGAAATGTGGAAAACTAATTGTAACTACAAAGTCAGGTGAACAGCAACAGTTATTCGAAATTCTTAAAAGGTCAAGGAGCAATGGAGTCACAGACGGAAGGATAATTGAACAGGATGAAGTTGCCGGGATTGAACCATATGTAAAAGCAACCAGGGCATTATATTTTCCATCCTCCGGTATAATCAATTCTTTTCATTTAATGAAACAGCTTGAAGCAGATTCGGTTATTGGAGGTTCGCAAATGGTTTACGGAGCTGAAGTTGTTGGTATTGAAAAAATAAAAGATGGTTACCACATTGATCTGATTGATGCTGATAAACAAAAATTTGATTTCTCTACAAAAATGATCGTTAATGCTGCCGGACTTGAAGCTGGTAAAATTGCCGGATTCCTGGGAATTAATGATCCTGATTACAGGCTATATTTCTGGAAAGGTGAATATTTTGGAGTGGGAAATGGTAAGAATAAATATGTAAGCAGTTTGGTATATCCTGTTCCTGAGCTAAATACAGTTGGCTTAGGGATTCATACCACGGTTGATCTGGGTGGTGGATTAAAACTCGGACCTAATGCAATCTGGCTTGCTGATAATAACCTGGACTTAAAGGTTGATCCTGCGCATTCTGTACATTTTTATAAATCAGTCAGGGATTTTCTTCCTTTCATCGAGTTAGATGATCTGACACCTGATCAGGCCGGGATCCGTCCGAAACTCCAAAAACCCGGTGATCCTGTCAGGGATTTTCTTATTCGTGAAGAAAGCAGCAGGAACCTGCCGGGACTGGTAAATCTGCTGGGTATTGAATCGCCGGGACTTACTGCATGTCTTGCCATTGCTGACTACGTTAAAGGTTTGTTAAAATTATGAGGTTCATCCAATGGCAGAATTATTCCAGTCTTCCATTATTATAATGTAAAAGTTGAGTCCCCTCCGAAAAGTCAAAAAAAGAAAATGCCACTAAAACACTAAGTCACAAAGATTCACAAAGGGTTTATTTTCATTACTTTAACTTTTGTGTATCTTTGTGTTTTTGTGTCTTTGTGGCAAGAATTACGCTTTTCGGAGTAGACTCAAAGTTATAAGTTAAATGTTATAAGCAGCCACGTTTACACCATGAAATTCTTTTTCTTCTATCTTCCCATTCTTCCAATATTCCAATTTTCCATCGTTCCAATCTTCCCTTCTTCCACCCTTCGACCTTTAGACTTTTCGACTCTTCGACTTCTTCACTCTTCCACTATTGTCAGTTTCCTTTAAACGGTATTTAAGCTTTTCAAGGTCCTTCTTTAATCCTGCAACAGTTAACATCAGGTGGCTTTGCGGAATTACCGGGTCAGGAACTTCATTGCTTATATAATTAACAAATTTCCATATTTCCTTAACCTCATTAATATGAACATCATATGGCTCGTAAATGGGGTTAAGTGAATATAATCTCAGAACTTGTCTTTCCTTTACCAAATCCTCAATGACTTTGAATACGATTCCGTCATCTATGGTAAAAACTATATATGCATGCCCGCTGACAATGTCCTTCCAGTCCTGCACATACTCCCCGGTAACCCATGAGCCATCCGGTATAGGCAACATAGAATCTCCTTTTAAATGAAATGTTCTGTACTTTCGTTCGCGGGACAGAAAGGGCAGCTTGAATGTAGGGAGCTCTGAGATGAATTCAGGATCAGCATAACCTGTCCGGTATCCTGCTTTGGCTTTTTCAGGTACAAGCTCAATATTCTCATCGTCTTCAGAATCTACTGTTGTAGCCAGTACCCGCAACTTGCTTCCTTTTATATATACATCATACCCACCTTCTAACTGCCTTAACTGACTCTCAGACAGTTCATTGAGATTTATCCTGATAAGCGTGTCAATTGATATATTAAAAAATTTGGAAAAAACCAGCAGGGTAGCAATATTAGGATATGCAACCCCATTTTCATAACCACTAAGAGTTGAACGTTTCATATTCAGGGCATGAGCAACGTCATCCTGGGTACGTCCACGCCGTTTTCTTAAAAATTTAATGTTTGTATTAAAATGCATGATGGATATTTTTTTTTGCAATATAATAAAAAAGGATTATATTATAATCAAAAAAATGATTACATTCTAATCAAAAATAAATTAAAGGATTGACAAATACAAGTTTTTGTGAATATTTTTTATATGGAAACAGGAAGTAGAAATATTGTACATTTTGATCTGGATACTTTTTTTGTATCGGTAGAGAGATTGAAGAATAGTAAACTACAGGGAAAGCCTGTAGTTATAGGAGGCACTTCCGATCGTAGTGTGGTTGCAAGTTGCAGCTATGAAGCAAGAGAATTCGGGGTACATTCAGCTATGCCTATGAAGATGGTACGTAATCTGTGTCCTGATGCACTGGTAATTCGTGGCGATATGGAACTCTACAGCAAGTATTCACATATGGTTACAGACATTATTGCAGAAAAGGCGCCGGTGTACGAAAAAGCTTCAATTGATGAACATTATATTGATATTACAGGAATGGATCGCTTTTTTGGATGTCTGGCATGGACAAAAGAACTGCGTAATGATATAATAAATAACACCGGGCTTCCTGTTTCATTCGGATTGTCAGTAAACAAAACTGTTTCTAAGATCGCTGCCGGAGAAGCTAAGCCTAATGGAGAACTTGAAATACCCGGCACAAAAGTAAAACCATTCATTTTTCCATTGTCCATCAGGAAGATACCCATGATAGGAAATAAAACATTTCATCTGTTGCGATCCATGGGTGTATCTACTATAGAAACATTGAGCGGCATACCTGTAGATATGATGGAACGTCTGCTTGGAAAAAACGGGATCATCATCTGGAAAAAAGCAAATGGTGTCGATACAACCCCTGTAATCCGTTATTCCGAACGAAAATCGATAAGTACAGAGCGGACTTTTGAAAAAGACAGTACCGATATTATCAAACTGAATCAGATACTGGTAGCTATGGTAGAAAAAATCACATATGAACTAAGGAAAAAACAAAAACTTACATCATGCGTGACAGTGAAGATCAGGTACTC
Organism: Bacteroidota bacterium; assembly: GCA_015222065.1. GTDB lineage: Bacteria > Bacteroidota > Bacteroidia > Bacteroidales > VadinHA17 > JADFUQ01. The sequence goes on along the minus strand of JADFUQ010000285.1, from coordinate 6,518 downwards.
CAACTTTGATACACACACCCTTCAGAAATGGATACCATACACTTCATTCGACCATGTACTGATAGAAACTGCCAGGGAATTATTCGGCAGATTGTACTATCGCAGAATGCTGGTACGCTTGATTGGTGTGTGTTTTAGCCACCTGGTAAATGGCGTACAACAACTTAACATGTTTGAAGATACACAGGAAATGGTAAGACTTTACCTGACTATGGATAAACTGCGTAACAGGTTTGGTAAATATGCAATAAGAAGAGCTGTAGGAGTAAAAACCCCGGCTGAAACTGAAGCTTATCTGAAAGTAAAAGCACAGGCAAATGTATCTTAATGCTCATTCATATTATAGTCTGCGCTACGGAACCCTTTCACCAGAGGATCTTGTAAAAGAATCTTCCAAAAGGGGTATAAAAACAATTGCCCTGACTGATATCAATAATTCCACAGGAATACCTGATTTTGTGAAATTATGCCGGAAGGAAAAAATCAAACCTGTTCCCGGTATTGATTTCCGTGACGGAGACCAACAGCTATATATTGGTCTGGCTAAAAATAATGAAGGTTTTAGAGAACTCAACAACTTTCTGAGCCGGCATCATTTATCGGGCACTCCCCTGCCCCAATTTACCCCGGCTTTTAAAAATGTCCGGGTTATTTATCCGTTTGGCTCCCGGTTACCTGACAATTTAAGAGATAACGAATATATAGGCATCCCTCCTTATGCTGTACGAAAATTAATATCGTCTAAACTTCCCCGGTCGAAGATGGTCATTCTGCAAAATGCAACTTTTACAGATAAAGAAGGTTATGAAGTACATTGTCATCTCCGGGCAATTGACCATAATACACTCCTCAGCAAGCTTGAGCCGTACCAGTGCGCACATCCTGAAGATAAGCTCTTACAAATTGATCGGCTATTAAAATCTTTTACCGATTATCCTGATATTATTCGTAATACGGAAAAATTAATATCTGCATGCTCATTTGATTTTAACTACAAATCATATAAGAATAAAAAAACCTTTACCGGAAATGCGGAGGATGACCGCTTGTTGCTGGAGAAGCTGGCAATGGATGGACTGGACTACCGGTACGGAAAAAAAAACAGCGAAGCTGCAACACGCATAAAGCATGAACTTAATATTATTTATGAACTAGGGTTTTCCTCTTACTTCCTTATTACATGGGATATTATCCGTTATTCAATGAACCGGGGGTTTTATCATGTCGGGCGTGGTAGTGGCGCTAATTCAATTGTAGCTTACTGCCTTAAAATCACCGATGTAGATCCTATTGAGTTGAACCTGTATTTCGAGCGGTTTCTCAATCCTAAACGTACCAGTCCGCCCGACTTCGACATTGATTACTCATGGAAAGAACGTGACGAAGTGCTTGATTATATTTTCAAACGGTATGGCAGGGAACATACCGCGTTGCTGGGTACTATATCAACATTCCGGGGTAAATCGATCCTCCGCGAACTGGGAAAAGTATATGGTCTTCCAAAAGCTGAAATTGATGCACTGATCAATAACCCGTCAGATGAATTGAACCGTAATGATATCACCGGAAAAATATTCGCTATGGGAATCAGGATTGTTGATTTTCCAAACATGCGAAGTATCCATGCAGGGGGAATTCTTATCTCGGAAGAACCGATTACCTGTTATACAGCTCTTGACCTGCCACCAAAAGGATACCCTACAACCCAGTGGGATATGTATGTTGCGGAAGATATCGGTTTTGAAAAACTGGATATCCTGAGCCAGCGCGGAATTGGGCATATTAAGGAGAGTGTGGAGATCATCGGGCGTAATAAAGGTGTAAAGGTTGATGCACATGCCATACAGGACTTCAAGAAGGATAGTGAGGTGAAAAAGCTGTTAAGAAATGGCGAAACCAACGGGTGTTTCTATGTCGAGAGTCCTGCTATGCGGGGATTACTTGTAAAACTGCAGTGCGACAATTACCTTAACCTTGTAGCTGCAAGCTCAGTTATACGCCCCGGTGTAGCACGGTCGGGGATGATGCGTGAATATATCCGGAGGTTTTATAATCCCAACAGTTTTGATTACATCCACCCTGTTATGAAGGAGCAGCTTTCCGAAACTTTCGGGGTTATGGTTTACCAGGAAGATGTACTAAAAGTTTGTCATCATTTTGCAGGACTTGATCTTGCTGATGCTGATGTTCTGCGCCGGGCTATGAGTGGTAAATTCCGCTCGAAAGCAGAGTTAAGGAAGATTGTTGATAAATTTTTTAGTAATTGTAAAACGCGGGGTTATCCTGATAATCTTACCAAAGAGGTATGGCGTCAGATTGAATCTTTTGCAGGATATTCCTTTTCCAAAGCCCATTCTGCCTCCTATGCTGTTGAAAGTCTTCAGAGCTTATACCTCAAAGCACATTTTCCGCTTGAATTCATGGTTGCCGTAATAAATAATTTTGGCGGATTTTACCGTACCTGGGTTTACGTGAATGAAGCAAAACGATGGGGAGCCACTATTGAACTGCCATGCATTAATAACAGTCTTTACAAAACTACTATTAGTGGAAAAACGATCTATCTGGGGTTTGTTCATATTGAGAACCTTGAACGAAAAATTTCAAGAGAAATACCTGACGAACGCGAAATGAAGGGAGAATACACGGGACTCGAAGATTTTATTCGACGTATTCACCCTGGAATAGAACAACTTACACTGCTAATAAGGATTAATGCCTTCAGATTTACCGGAAAATCAAAGAAGGAGCTTTTATGGCAGGCATATATGCTTTACGGAAAAGGGGAAAAAAGTAAAAACTCCCCTGCCCTGTTCAATATGCCTGCAAAAAAATTTAAGCTCCCTGAACTTGAGCAAAGCAACCTGGAGGATGCTTTTGACGAAATTGAACTGCTTGGTTTCCCTGTTACCATCTCCTACTTTGATCTGCTAAAAACCTCATTCAGAGGTGAAATTAAGGCGAAAGATATGAGAAGAAAGATAGGCAGGAAAGTAAAAATGGTCGGTCACCTGGTAACAATTAAGTACATTAAAACAGTTAAGAAGGAATGGATGCATTTCGCTGCTTTTATTGATGACACAGGGGAATTCTTTGATACTGTACACTTCCCCCAGGCTCTTAAGTGTTACCCATTCCGCGGGAGTGGTACTTACCTGATACTTGGAAAAGTTGTTGAAGAGTTTGGTTTTCCGAGTGTGGAAGTAGTTAAAATGGCAAAATTACCTACGCTTGCTGATCCCAGATATTGAGAATAGATGACTTTATAAATGGACGATAGGGAGATGGAGTGAGTGGGTGAAAGGGCGAAAAAATGAAATAAAGCGAAAAACAATGAGAATAGAAAGAATAAATTGAATATCGAACAAGGATTAACGATTTAAGATTTTAGAAGTAGAAACCGAAATGAATAAATCAAAATTCGTTAATCGGTGTTCCTTGTTCTTAAATCAAATAAAAGAGACAAAAATACCAAGAGATAAAAGCTATACCAAATATTACCAAAAAACAGGCGAATAGAGACTCCTGCTTCTATAGGGAGATCGTCCGTAAGGATTAAACCTGTAGTAGGGATTAAGTCCGTCACTGTATTCCACCTGTGCGCCAATTGTAAACGCATTAGAGAGCTTATACTTTGCGCCAAGCGTAAACCGGTCAAAATGATTTTTACGGAATGTTGATGAGTTGAGCCGGAAAGGAGAATGATTATTTGCTGAAAATTTACTTGTATAGGCACTCCCGTAGACCAGTAGTTTATTATTAACAAGGTAATTACCTGAAGCAAACAGTGCAAAATCGGAGTTAAGCCTGCCAGGCAAGATGCCCTGTTCCATACCTCCGGGAACAAATTGATTGAATACTGAAGTATGATTATTCAATAAAACACCTCCCACACTGAGGTTGAATCGTGGAGATATATTGAAATTCAATGTTGGGGCTATATAAGATGACATCATAGGGCTTCCGGTAAATGAAGAAAAAAATGAAGTACCAAGTTGCACATCAACATTCATCAGTTGCAGGTCTTCACTACCCGGGCGTGTATTCCGGTTGTCAAGAAAATATTTTTCAGGACCCGGAGCCGGCATAAAGAAAGCATCGGGAAAATGATAAAACCATTGTGAATTTGCCGGGATAAAAGGCAAGAAAAATATTATTAAAATAAGAACTCTGTACTTCATAGTTATTTACCCAAAATGATGATCAATTGAATGATAAAGGTAATAAAAAAAAGCTCATGACGGTCCATTTATTTGGCAATTCTGGTTATTTTTTGGAGTTTGCGTTGTAGCTTCATTTCTCAACCGCTCTCTCCTTACTCCCTATTTCTTCCAGCTTCATCATTCAACCTTCATCCTTATACAACTAACTTTAGTAATACCTTTAATCTTTTCCAGTTTCCTGATAAGCCCTTCCAAAATTTTATTACCAGCTACAAGCACTTTCAGGTTACCTTCAAACAAACCTTCTTTTGATTCAACGGATATTGATCTCATATTTACCCGCATATAATTTGAGATAACATCTGTTATTCTATTGATCATACCCATTTCGTCCACTCCTGATATTCGTATGTTAGCCAGAAACGACTCAGAACCTGCAGGTTTTGTCCATCTTACCTTAACAATTCTGTATCCAAAGTTTGAATATAGATATGGTGCGTTTGGACAGTTTATCCGGTGAATTTTTATTCCTTCGTTAATAGTTACAAATCCGAATGCTTTATCTCCAAAGGCAGGCATACAACATTTCGCAAGTCTATAATCCAGGTCTTTCACCTTGTCTTCAATAATAAGGAAATCATCGAAAGATTCTTCTACCGGTGATTCCTTCCTGGGTTCATCTTTTACAATTTTCTTCGGAGTCAATAGATTTGTTTCCGGTTTGGAAAGAATTTCCTTTATCTCACTAAGATCAATCTTTTCAGTTTGAATCAGCCAATACAGATCCTGCGCAAGCTTTAATTTATAATGAGAAAGAAGCTTTTGTATAATCTTGTCGGAATAGCCAATTTTCCAGTTCTTTATCCGGCGGATCAGTTTTTCTTTCCCTGCTTCAGCAGCTTTTAGTTTTTCTTCATTAAGAGTTTGTTTAATCTTTGTTTTTGCCTTTGATGTTATCACAAAATTCAACCAGTCTGTCTTAGGTTTCTGGTTCTTCGCGGTAAGAACAGCAACCCTGTCGCCATTTTGCAGAATATACCGGATAGGTACATTTTTTCCGTTCACGTTACCTGCAACACAGGCAGCTCCTACCTCAGAATGTATCTCAAAAGCAAAATCAAGAACTGTTGCACCGGCAGGTAGTTGCTTCAGATCCCCGTTAGGGGTGAAAATATATATTTCATCTGAATATAGACCGGATTTGATCTGCTCATAAAAATCAAGAGATGTTGATTCCTGGGAATCAAGGATCTCATGCATCCTTGTCAACCATGAATCCAGTCCGCCATTTCCTTTGCCGCCTTTATATTGCCAGTGGGCTGCATAACCTTTCTCAGCAATCTCATTCATTCGTGAAGTACGTATCTGAACTTCAACCCATCTGCCTTTAGGACTTACAACAGTTGTATGCAAAGATTCATAACCATTTGATTTGGGAATGGATATCCAATCCCTTAATCTTTGCGGGTTTGGCTGGTAAATATCTGTAACAATAGAATATGCCTGCCAGCAATCTTTCTTTTCCTTTTTTTCCCTGGTTTCCAATATTATACGAATGGCAAAAATGTCATACACTTCTTCAAAATTCACTCCCTGCTTTTTCATTTTTTGCCAGATGGAATGTATACTTTTTAACCGGCTTTTAACTTCATAATTAAAACTTTGTTCAGATAGTTTCTCTTTTAATGGTCTGATAAACTCACGTGTAAATCTGTTTCTTTTTGAAGTAGTCTCTCTTACCTTTTCAGCAATGAAATTATAAATATCCGGCTCAAGATATTTAAGTGCCGTATCTTCCATCTCGGATTTGATATTATGTAAACCCAATCTGTAAGCCAATGGAGCATACAAATAATATGTCTCAGAAGATATGCGAAGCCGGGATTCATTATCCATAGCATCAAGTTTTCTCATAACTTCCAGTCTTTCGGCAAGTTTAATAAGAATTACCCTGATATCATCTGCAAGGTTAATAACCAGCTTCCTGAAATGATCGGGCTGATACGAGGTTTTTTTAGTATCCAGATCAGATATCTTTCCTAACCCTTTAATAATATCGGATATCTGAAAATCAAAATTTTTTGTAATGTCTTTTTCAGTGATCTTCGATATGGTTATGATATCTTTGAGTAATGCCCCTATTACTGACATATAGCCAAGTCCCATCTCCCCGGCTACTATTTTCGCTACTGATGTAACATGGTATATTACTGGCTCACCGGTAGAGGTTACCCGGTCATTACATTCCTCAGTAACAAGCTGGTATGCCTTTCTAACCTGTTTCAGCTCTTTCCTGGCAGGAGTTACCTGGAATGACCTGAGAAGTCCCCTGTATCTGTTCTTAATCTCTTTTTC
>JADFUQ010000284.1 GCA_015222065.1 Bacteroidota bacterium | reverse complement strand
GTGGCTAACGAAAATGCTGATAAAATTGTGCCATATATTGATATTACCATTGACAGAAACTATATTTTAAAAAGCCAGTTGATGCTGATTGATTTTCTTGCACAGAATGACTGGGAACGTCCTGTATATTTTGTAACCGGTGGACATGAAGATGCAATTGGACTTGAAGATTATTTTCAGCTTGAAGGATTTGCATATCGGCTGGTTCCAATAAAAACGGCAAGAAGTGGTATTATTGATTATGGCCGGATAAATCCGGATGTTATGTATGATAACCTGATAAATAAATTCAGGTGGGGCAGAGTCAATCAGCCGGACGTTTTCGCGGATTATTATACACGCAGGACGTTATCGGTTATGAGAGTGAGAAATAATTTTGCACGCCTGGCAAAATCATTAATCTCCGATGAGAAAAGAGATTCTGCAATAACAGTTCTTGATCGTTGTGTTGAAATTATGCCACTCGATAAATTGCCCAATGATATATTTACAACCGGTCTAGTTGAAGGTTATTATATGGCCGGAGCAAAGGAGAAGGCTGATAGTATTGCAGAGAAATTGTTATCTGTGGTTACCGAAGAACTTGAATACTATTTTTCTATGGATGCTGAATTTCAGGATGCAACCAGATATGAAAAGAGCATGTCATTACAGATTCTTCAGGATCTCATGAGATTCACGAGCAAGTATGAGAATGGAGAATTAAAGAAAAAAACCGAACAGGAATTCGGGAAATATTATCAGCTATACCGGGGGGTTGAAGAGTGAAGAAGTAAGAAGTAAATAGTAAGTAGTAGGAAGAGGATGAGATGAGAGAAGAAAGAGTTGTGATGCAGTGATGCAGTGTAAAGAGAGAAGAGGTGAATAGGTAAGTAAGGAAGAAGGAAAAATAAAAGAGATTCTGGATTGCCGACGGATATTAATGAAAGAGAAATATTTATTATTGAGCATAAAGGAAATTATATGAGTAAAGCCAGTAACAATAAAAGAAAAGCTCATCAAATTACTTCCGTTTTTTTTTATGGAACACTTGCCATTGTTTCTTTAGTTGTCATTATTGCCTGTTATCTTTGGGTGTCTTCAGAGTATAGGAATTACTCAAAGGAATCGGAAAATTTGCGGGAAAAATACCTGAATAGAGAGAAAGAAATAGTGAAATGGGAAACCGAGAAAGCAGTTGATTACATCAATTTTGTCAGAAACAGATCCCGCAAGGAGTTAAAAAGTTTGTTACAACAGAGAGTTTATGAGGCTCATGCCATAGCTCTCCATATTTACAATAAGTATAGTGGAAAGAAATCTAAAAAGGAAATAAAGCAGTTAATTAAAGAAGCGCTCAGGCCTATACGTTTTAATAAAGGACGGGGATATTTTTTTATTGGCAGTCTTGATGGTTATGATATACTCTATCCACCCGACCCTGATTTTGAAGGTTCATACTTGTACTTTTTACAGGACATTAAGGGTAATTATGTGATGCAGGATGAATTGGAGGTAGTTAATAGTAAGAGAGAAGGGTTTATCTCCGGCTTTTGGGAGAAACCGGGGGAAAATAATGACCAGGAATTTGAAAAAATCTCTTTCGTAAAATTATTTGAACCCCTAAACTGGTATATTGGAACAGGGGAATATATTGATGATTTTAAAGCAGATTTACAACAAAAAGTATTAGAACAACTTTCAAATATCCGTTTTGGAGAAGAAGGGTATATTTTTGTGAATACATACAAAGGCGATGCACTTATAACCGATGGGAACTTGGTTGAAGAAAACAAAAACCTGTGGGAACTGCAGGATCCAAACGGGGTTAAAGTAATCCAGGAAGAGCGGAGGGTGGTGGAAAATCCTGATGGCGGTTTTATTTCTTATTCGTGGAGAAAACTTACAGAAGATGTTCCTGTGCAAAAAATATCTTTTATTAAAGGGATCCCTGAATGGAAATGGATGGTGGGTGCCGGAGTTTACCTGGATGAGATTGAGAATATCATCCTGCAAATGAAAGTTGATCTTGGAAAGATTGTTAGAAGAAATATACTTATCACAGCCGGAATATTTGTTTTGGTATTACTGATTGCTTATCTGGCAACCAGGTATATGTCCAATTTAATCAGTTACAGCATAAATTCGTTTCTGTCATTTTTCAATTTGGCTGTCACAAAACATCAAAAAATTGACATTCATAAAGTCAATTTTGCTGAATTTCAGATACTTGGAAAATCAGCCAACCGTATGATAACTGAACTGGAAGAAGCAGAAAAGAGTAAAGGAAAAGAAAAGGCATATTTTCAAAGGCTATTCGAATCATCCCCTGCAGCAATTGCCTTGCTTAATATTGAAGGAGAAGTTATTCGTGTAAACAGAGAGTTTGTTAAAATGTTTGGCTATTCTGGCAACGAGTTAATTAACAGGAGGTTATCAGATATTATTGTTCCTGAATCAGACAAAGAGACTGTAAATAAAGATTATATAGGTGTCAGAGAAGGTAGAACAATTTCTCGTAATGGAGTCAGGATCAAAAAAGGGAATGAAGAGGTCTTTATTTCTATTCTCTCAACTCCTATCGAAATAGAAGAAGGACAACTTGGCATTTATCTTATTTACACAGACATAACTGAACAGAAACAATATGAGGAAAAACTCAAATTGGCAAAAGAAAAAGCAGAAGAATCAGATAGATTGAAGACAGCTTTTCTTAATAACCTGTCTCACGAGGTAAGAACCCCAATGAATGCTATTATCGGGTTTTCTGAGTTATTAACAAAGGAGGCCCTTTCTTTTGAGGATAGAAATAAGTATTTGTCAGCCATTGATAAAAGTGCGGGAACATTGCTTGATCTGATAAATGATATTATTGACATAGCGAAAATTGAGACTGGTGAACTGAATGTTAACAAACAAAAATTCGAGTTGAATTCCCTTCTGGATGAATTAAAAACACAATATACTTCTGAACTTAAAACCCTTCAGAAGAAAAAAATAGAACTTAAAGTAACAGAAGGTGTAAAACAGGAACTATATTTTAATACGGATCCGTTAAGACTAAAGCAAATTCTATCCAACCTGATAAGCAATGCCATAAAATTTACTATCGAAGGATATGTTGAATTTGGGTACATAATGAAAAAAGAAACGAACGAACTTTATTTTTTCATAAAAGATACCGGGATCGGTATTGATGAAAAAGATTTGAAGATTATTTTCAACAGATTCAGACAGGTTGATATTTCCAGTACAAGAAGATACGGAGGTACAGGATTGGGTCTTGCAATCTGTAAGGAATTAGTAAAACTACTTGGAGGTGAAATTGGAGTAGAATCGGTGAATGGAAAAGAGACAATGTTCTGGTTTACTTTACCAATGGAAGGACGGAAATTGTCAGGTGAAGAAAAAATGAAAAACAACAGCAAACGAAAACAGGATATAATATATGACTGGAGCAGTAAAAAAATCCTGATTGCTGAAGATGATACATTAAGTTGTGATCTGCTGAAAGCAATATTAAAACCCACTAAAATAAAAATTGTATGGGCAAAAGATGGATATGAAGTAGTTAATTCTATCGGGGAAAGCGGAGTAATTGATTTGGTATTAATGGATATATCTATGTCTGATATGAATGGAATTGAAGCCTTTTATAAAATCCGGGAAAAAGACAAAACAATCCCTGTAATTGCTCATACAGCCTATACTCTTGGTAATATGAAAAGAGAATTAGTGGAAACCGGTTTCAATGATTATTTGGCTAAACCTGTAAGTAAAAACCAACTACTAAAGATTATTAATAAATGGCTTAATTATAAATAGAGACCTGATTTTTCTTAAAAAAGTGTTTGATTGAATTAAGTAATTGTTTAGGAAGCAGTGGCTTAAACAGGAATTCATCACACCCTGCCAAAAAACACTTTTCCTGAATATCCCGTGAAACATAAGCAGTAACGGCAATAACCGGCAAATCTTTTCGCACCTTTTTTATTTCGCGTGTTGCGTCCATCCCGGTAATTACAGGAAGCAGAATATCCATGATTACCAAATCAATGTTGTTTGAAGGATCAGTGCAGTAATTGACCGCGTCACGACCATTTTTTATCCAATGAACGCTTGCCTGTGTCTTTTTCAACACGGTTTCGAAATACCGGAAGTTTGATACATCGTCTTCTACGATAACAATATTCCGGTTTTTTAAACTGAAGGAAGAATTACAATTATCCAAGATGTTTAATTAATGTAGTTAATTTAATGGAACTAAGTTATTAAGATTATCAAAGCAAAACCGAAAGAATAAAAATGAGTTTTCAACAAATTTATTAACAATTCTGACAACAAATAACTTTATTGCATATTTTTTTTGAATAAGAATCCTATAGATACTCATATAGCATAAAATCAACAATTTGTAGATAATACATATTAAATTGTTGAAAAGTTAAAAGAAGACAATGCTTGAAATTAACAGGGAACCAATAGCAAATAGAAATTTTTAAAACAGGGGATAAGAAATTATTATGGATTAAAATATATGGTTCAAAAAAATATTGAACAAATTAAATTATTTTAAATATTTTCGGGTAAAATTTTCCCTTTCTTTCATCAAGACGATCAGGCAATTTGCTATGACAAAAAACATATTTGCACTGGGGATATCAAATCACAGGATCTGGGGAGAACTGATCCTGCCTTTCTTTGTCGGTAAAGAAAAAGTCAATGGTGTGTTCCGGTTATCGGAACGGATCCTTCCCGAAAGTAAGAATTTTTCCGGTTTGACTGTTGAACAAAAGGAATTAGTCCTGATGACTGAAGCTTACAACGACAGGCAATTGTATAAATTATTTTCCAAAGAGCAGAATGTCAGACATTTTATTAATAAGGTTTCAAAGGAGAAACGGGAAAATATAATCAGGCCATACATTGAAAAACATCTCTTCAATATCCTGGACAAGGTTGCAGGGTCTGATATCAGGTTTTTTGTAAAGGAGCCTCACCGGGAAAGTATTCTGCCCCATGATTTTTTAAAGTTAGAAACCATTCCTGCCGAACCGGTCTTCCATTTTTTCCGGAAGGAGAAAGAGAGCCGCTATTTCCTGACTCTGCATCATGCTGATAAAGAACTGGAACTTCAGTCTGATAAGGCAACTGTAATCTGCCATGAACCGGCTGTGATCAGGCTGGGAGGATCTATTTATTTTATTAAAGATATTTCGGGTAAAAAACTGGAACCTTTTTTTAATAGTGATTTTATAAGGATCCCTGTCAGTACGGAACGAAAATACTTCAAAACTTTTGTGTATCAGGCTGTGTTGCGTTACCGGGTCAGAGCTGAAGGGTTTAGTATAAAGACAAAAACCCCGGCATTACAGCACATCTTGTCGGTGGAACGGAACCTGAAATCAGAACCTGTAGTAATACCTAAATTCCGTTATAACCAAATAGTGATCCTGCCGAACAACAATCAAAAACTCTTTTTAAATTTTGCAGAAAAAAATGGGGAGTATGTTTTCAGCAAATATTACCGGGATACGGATTGGGAAAAAAAGTTGCATGAATACCTGAAAAATAAAGGATTGCGGACAGAAGACGGGATTCATTATCATCTTATGAAATCAGAGAATGATACAAATGATTTGTTTGCATTGATAAATTGGGTGAACCGGCACGCGGAACAAACAAAAGAATTTGGAATTGAGGTGCTGCAGCGACTGGGGAAAGACTCATATTATACCGGGAAAGTTTTATTGGAAATACAAACTTCTGAAGGGATTGACTGGTTTGATTTGTTTGCCGAAGTCAGGATAGGGGAGTATAAGTTTCCATTCATAAAATTCCGGAGAAATATACTGGATGGTAAACGGGAGTTTATCCTGCCTGATAAAACAGTGGCTGTTTTACCATCTGAATGGTTTGTGAAATATCGTCCTTTATTCGAGTTCGGAAAAGAAAAAAATGATCGTCTGAGAATAAAAAAGCAACATTTTCCGCTTATTGATAATGCTCTGAAAGGCGAACAAACGGGAAAGATCAGGAAACTGAAAAAGTTAACACAGATGCAGCAGTTACCACGGAAGAAATTACCTGAGGGATTAAGGGCTGATTTGCGAATGTATCAGAAGGAGGGTTTTTTATGGATGGTATATCTTCAGGAAAACCATTTGGGAGGATGCCTGGCTGATGATATGGGACTTGGGAAAACCCTGCAGACCATTACACTGCTGCAAAAGAATAAAGAAGATCAAACTGTTCCGGCAGGAAAGCGAAATAGTGTGTCCCTGCAACCCACGTTGTTCCCGGTTAAGGAAATAACACCGACCTCACTTGTAGTAGTACCTGCTTCACTGGTACACAACTGGGTGCATGAGATCCGTAAATTTGCTCCCGGTATGAGTGTATATTCATATATAGGAAATCAACGGAAGAAAAACACTGCTCATTTATCCGGATATGATATTGTGGTATCCAGTTATCATACCGTGAGGCAGGATATAGAGATACTCCGGTCATTCGGGTTCCACTATGTAATATTGGATGAAAGCCAGTTAATTAAAAATCCCTCTTCAAAATTGTACAGAGCAATGGTTCAGTTGCAATCGGAATACAGGTTGGTTCTTACCGGTACTCCAATTGAAAATTCCCTGACCGATCTTTGGGCACAAATGAATTTTATTAACCAGGGATTACTTGGCACTCTCCGCTTTTTTAAAAATGAATTTGTCATACCAATTGAAAAGAACAGGGATAAGCAAAAAGAGGAATACTTAACTGGGATTATCAGTCCGTTTATACTGCGAAGAACCAAAGACGAGGTTGTAAAAGAACTTCCCCCCATAAATGAGAATAATATTTATTGTACTATGTCTGACGATCAGTATAGGTTGTATGAGGAAGAAAAATCCGGGATCCGGAATCAAATATTGAAGAATATCGAGTCGGAAGGAATGGGAAAAACAAATATTATGGTATTGCAGGGACTTATGCGACTGCGCCAGATATCAAACCATCCCCGGATGGTGGATCCCGGTTATTCAGGCGACTCGGGGAAGTTCAGTGAAATATACCGAAACATTGAGAATGTGCTGGCAGAGAACCATAAGGTTTTGGTTTTCAGCTCATTTGTTAAACATTTGAATCTTGTTGCCAGCCGGCTGGAGGAGGAAAGGCTGCCATACGTGATGTTGACCGGAGCTACAGGCAACCGTGAGAAGGTGATCAATGAATTCAGGCAGGAGAATATCCGGATCTTCATGATTTCGCTGAAAGCAGGTGGACTGGGACTGAACCTTACTGAAGCAGACTATGTTTTTATTCTTGATCCCTGGTGGAATCCGGCGGCTGAACTGCAGGCTATGAACCGGACTCACAGGATAGGACAAAAGAAAAATGTATTTGTTTACCGGTTTATTTCTGTTGATAGTATTGAGGAGAAAATTCTGCGATTGCAGGAAAAGAAAGCCAGGCTGGCAAAAACATTTATCCATTCCAACAATCCCCTTCGTGAAATACCACGCGACCAGATATTGTCGTTATTTGAGTAGAAAACAAAGAGCCTTGTACTTCAACAAATATGTTAAAAGCAGATAAATACCGGTACATCTCACCGGTCTGACCGGTTGGAAGGATTCCAGACTCTTTGTATTCATTATGCTATTGGATTTGTACTAGGTTGTTTTTTGCACTACCGGTCTGACCGATTGGATCAGGTGAGGAACTTGTATCTTATTGTAGCCCCGACAAGAATCGAACTTGTATCTACGGTTTAGGAAACCGCTATTCTATCCGTTGAACTACGGGGCCATACTACAAAGCCGGAATTTTGGCGGGAACAAAGATAACGGATTTTAAGCTTAAGGCAAAAATTCATATTATGCTCCGTTAACAAAAAAAGTGCCTGTTGCTATTATTACCAGCGTGCAATTGTTATTTTTGCTAAAAGAAAAAGAATGAATTACATTGATCTTATAATTGCTATCCCTCTTGTTTGGGGTGTTTTCGTTGGTTTTAAAAACGGACTTATAATTGAAGTGGCATCTCTTGCAGCCCTATTGTTAGGTATTTTTGGTGCCATTCATTTTTCTGATCTGACTGCAAATTTTCTTGTTACAAGTCTCAATGTAACAACGCAGTATATAAACCTGATAGCATTTGCCGTTACGTTTGTAGGAATAGTTATACTGGTTCATCTGCTTGCTAAAATGATTGACAAACTGGTAAAAGCAGTTGCCCTGGGATTTGTGAACCGGCTCCTGGGTATGGTTTTTGGTCTGATAAAATATGCTTTTATTATAAGTATTATCCTTGTAATTATTAATGCCATTAATCGCAATAAAACATTTATTTCGGAGGAAAAAATTGAAAATTCAATCCTTTACAAACCATTATCCGCTTTTGCTCCGGGAATATTCCCATATCTTGATTTTCAGGAAATTAAAAAAGACATTAAGGATTTTAAGGATGATAAAAGTATTCCTTTATAGTGATTATATATAAAGTCAAGCATTTTCATAAATAAAGCACCAAAAAACAAATAACAAAAAACATCCTGAAAACTTTCGGGACCAAATATCAATTATCAAACTTGCCCGCCGTACCAAAGTTGCTTTGTGCAGGAGGGTGACCGAAACTGTTTTGATTATTGATTTTTTGATTATTGAAATTTATTTGCAATTTGGTGCTTGTTATTTGTGATTTCTAAAATATTTATTTTTTCGACTTTATAGACGGGCTCTATGATAGGTGTTTAAATAGAAAGTTATAAGTAAAAAGTTTTATAAATGGGTTTTATTGAAGAATTAAAATGGAGAGGCATGATTCACGATATTATGCCCGGAACAGAAAAGCAGTTAGAAAAAGAAAAAACAACTGCCTATATTGGCTTCGATCCTTCTTCTGATTCGTTACATATAGGTAATCTTGTAGGAATTATGATCCTGCAACAATTCCAGCGTGCAGGACACAAACCTCTTGTGCTTATTGGTGGTGCAACAGGTATGATAGGCGACCCTTCAGGAAAGTCGCAGGAAAGAAACCTGCTTGATGAGAAAGAATTGCGTCACAATCAGGGTGCTATAAGAAAACAACTTGAAAAATTTCTTGATTTTGATCGGGAAAAACCTAATGCTGCAGAGGTGGTAAATAATTACGACTGGATGAAAACATTCAGTTTTTTAGAATTTATTCGTGATATAGGCAAGCATCTTACAGTTAATTATTTGATAGCAAAAGAATCGGTAAAAAAACGTCTTGATCCGGAAACCGGGTCAGGAATGTCTTTCACGGAATTTTCATACCAGCTGGTACAAGGGTATGATTTCCTGCATCTTTACAAGGAAAAGAACTGCAAACTGCAGATGGGAGGATCTGACCAATGGGGAAATATTGTTACCGGTACAGAATTGATCCGGCGAAAAGAACAAGGCGAGGCTTTTGCACTGACAAGCCCGCTTATTACCAAATCTAACGGAGGAAAATTTGGAAAAACAGAAGCGGGGAATGTATGGCTTGATCCGAAAAAAACCTCACCCTATAAGTTTTACCAGTTCTGGCTGAATGTGTCTGATGAAGACGCGGAAAAATATATCAAAATATTTACTTTCCTGTCTAAAGATAAAATCAATACTTTAATTGATGAACATAAAAATGCTCCGCACCAACGATTGCTTCAAAAAACCCTTGCAAGAGAAGTGACAATTATGGTTCATTCTGAAAAGGATTATGAAACTGCAATTGAGGCATCCGGTATATTATTTGGTAAAGCTACTACTGAACAATTACAAAAACTGGATGAAGAAACATTCCTTTCTGTGTTTGAAGGAGTTCCAACATTTGATGTTAGCAGCAAAGAAATAATTTCCGGAATTGGCCTCCTGGAACTTTTAACAGAAAAAGCACAGGTTTTTCAATCTAAGGGAGAAATGAAGCGGTTTATGAAAGGTGGAGCATTAAGTCTGAATAAGACCAAAATAGCAGATCCTGAAGTTAAAATCTCTCAATCAAACCTGATCAATAATAAATATTTACTGGTGCAGAAAGGCAAAAAAAATTATTTCCTGCTTAAAGTCATTTCCTGAATATACTTTTTCGTGCTTTTGTTACGTTACTTCAAAACACTAACTGCAGGCATTCAGGTATCTTAATTTCAAAAAAAATTAACAATGAAAAAACCAGCCGAAACAGATTTGAATTTCAATACCACCAATCTGCTTTTTTTCATGTACAGTAAAAGAAAACCACTTATTATAGTATCAATTATTGCACTTATAGTATCGGTATTGGTTTCTTTACTTATCACACCACGTTTTCGATCAACAGTAATTCTTTTTCCGGCTTCCTCAACTTCAGTTTCCAAAGCACTGATTTCAACATCAGGTAGTTATGGAGAAAAGGGGGTTCTGCAATTCGGAGAGGAAGAAGAGACGGAAAAACTTCTGCAAATCCTTTATTCAGATGAAATACGGGATTTTTTAATTAGTAAGTATAATCTGTTTGATCATTATGATATTGATCCCGAATCAAAATATCGATATACGCAATTATTTAATATTATGAAAAATAATATCTCATTCAGAAAAACTGAATACATGTCGGTTGAGATAGAAGTATTAGATACCGATCCTGAAATTGCCGCCGGTATGGGGAACGATATTGCAGCTATGCTTGATTCTACAATAAACAGGATGAGGAAAAGAAGAGCCATTGAGGCATATCAGATAGTGAAGAAGGAATATTTGACACTTCAGGTAGAGATTAAAGAGCTGGAAGATTCCCTGAAACAAATTGGTGAAATGGGGATTTATGACTATGAAGCACAGTCAGCCGGCTTAAATGAAACCTATCTGAAAGCTGTTTTAGAAGAGAATACTTTCGTGGCTGAAAAACTCGAAGAGCAGATTAAAAAGCTTGGGGAATATGGGGGGGCATATCTTTTTTTGAAAGAATTTCTTGAGAATGAAAGTGCACGGTTAAGCAATTTGAAAGAGAAATTTGTTCAGACTAAAGTAGATTTGGAGCAGAACCTGCCTCACACTTTTATTGTAAATGAAGCAAAAGTATCTGAGAAAAAAGCTTATCCTCGCAGGACACTAATTGTTATTACTTCTACAATGTCTGCTTTCCTTCTGACGTTTTTACTATTAATTGCAGCAGAATCTGTTCTCAGAGAACAACCGTAAATATGATCCGTTTTTCTGAAAGTTCAAAGCAAAATTTGTGGATATATTTGGCTGCCACACTGTTTGTGATAGTTAACGGCTTGCTTGTATATAAAGAAATTTTTATTCTAAATCTGCTCCCTTTTATTTTATTGTTATTGCTCCTTGCCTTTCTTGCGCTCGATAAACTTTTTCTTGTTATTGTTTTTCTCACTCCATTATCAGTTCCCCTTACAGAAATTGTACCCGGATTGTCAGTAGATTTATATCTTCCAACTGAACCTTTGTTATTTGGAGCGATGATCCTGTTTGTTTTCAAACTGGGTTATGAAAAACAGGTTGACCGGAAAATATTCACTCATCCCGTCTCACTGGCGATATATTTTAATTTGATCTGGATATTTATCACATCAGTTACAAGTACTTTACCTGTTGTTTCATTTAAGTTTTTTATTGCCAGATTATGGTTTGTTACAGGATACTTTTTCCTTGCGGCGTACTGTTTTAAAAAACCTGAAAATATAAAATGGTTTTTCAAAGCTTATCTTGCAGGATTATCTTTGGTTATTATTTATACATTAATTAATCACTCCAGGTTTGGATTGATTAATCAGGAAGCTGCCCACTCGGCTGTTCATCCGTTTTATAATGATCACACTGCTTATGGTGCAGTCATTGCAATGTATATTCCGGTTATTATTGCTTTCCTTTCTTCACTTCACGGGAAAGGATCCGTTTATAAGATTCAATGGGCTTTTTTACTGTTGTTTTTATCATTTGCCATGATTTTTTCATATACACGAGCAGGATGGATAAGCCTGGCAGGTGCGTTTGTTGTGTATTTACTTATTAAGTTAAGGGTGAGATTCTATTTGCTGATATTGGTAATTGGAATGCTGATAGCAGCGGGATACCTGTTCAGGAGTAATATCCTGATGGAGCTGGAGGAAAACCGGCAGGATTCGTCCGCTGATCTGGCTGAACATGTACAATCCATTTCCAATATCACTTCAGATGCATCTAATCTTGAAAGGATCAATCGCTGGGAATCTGCTTTACGGATGTTTAAAGAAAGACCGGTTTTCGGCTGGGGACCGGGAACTTATATGTTCCTTTATGCCCCTTTTCAACATTCAACAGAAAAAACAATAATAAGCACCAATTTTGGAGATTTGGGGAATGCTCACAGTGAGTTTATTGGACCACTGACAGAATCGGGAGTCCTGGGAACGATATCCTTTTTATTAATAGTTTTAGCGACAATATCTACCGGTATTCGGGTATGGTATAAACTAAAAGGAACATGGACAGGGTCATTGGCACTTGGTGCTTTTATAGGACTGACGACATATTTCATGCATGGAATGATGAACAATTTTCTTGACACCGATAAAGCATCAGCTCCATTCTGGGGATTTATAGCTGTTCTTGTTGTGCTGGATATATATGGTAAAGGGGCAGGAGAGAAATCTTGTGGATAAATAATCAGACAAAAAGCTCAACTCCAAGAATGGAGATATCATCAAACATTCTGTCATTTCCATCAGGTATTTTCTGGCTTCTTATTATCTGCCCGATATTTTTATCTATTCGGGTTTTATTGGAAATATATTTCTCAATAATACTTGTGCCAATCTCTTTTCCATTTTCATCAGGGAGTTCTGACAAACCATCGGTATAACAAAGAATCTTTGTGTGTTCAACAATTTTTATCAATCCTTTCCTTATAACAGGTATTTCATCTAACATTCCCATCCCAACACAACTGGTTTCCGGCATAACTATTTCTTTTGAATCGGAATAGTATATAACAGGGGGGTTGTGAGCCGCGTTAATATATTCAAGTTTGTGAGACTCAAAATTATACCTGGCAACGAATAATGTGATAAATTTTTCTCCCTGTACACTTCTTATTACACGTTCGTTTAACTTTGTAACAAGTGACTCAAGCCGGATATCATGAGTAAATAAAGCTCTCATATTAGCTTGAAAATTAGCCATTAACAAAGCTGCAGAGATCCCTTTTCCCGATACATCGGCAATACAGAACCCGATATCATTATTGCTCAGGTATAAACAGTCGTAATAATCACCACCGATATCATAGTGAGGCTGATAAAACCCTGTGGTAAATAAATTCTTGTTCTGTGGGAGGTGTACATTGTCCGGTATAAGAAGGTTTTGCATTTTAGAAGCCAGTTCAAGCTCCTTTTTGAATGCTTCCTGGCGGAGAATTTCATTAAAAAGCCTGATATTTTCAATAGCTACCATGATTATATTGGAGAGTGTCTGAATAAAATGGAGATGTTTCAGTACTGGACTCATACCCTCTGCCTCTTCATCAATATCACCTATTAGAACATATGCCAGGGGCACATTTTTATTGAAAACAGGAATAATAATATCAAAAGAACTTAATTTATTTTCTTCTGAAGAAGGGACAAAAGTAATTTCCTTATGCTCTAAAAGATCATTTTCTACACTGATGTTTTCATAAGCATTTTTATCGCAACCTGAACTTAAAATGTTTTCCCAGTGTTCACCATATTTATATATTAGAATTTTTCCAATATTCAGATCTTCACGCAGAAGTTTCTGATACCGTTCAAGTAATTCTTCTGTAGTCAGGTTTTCATTTATAGCTCTTGTGATCTCAAGTAAGGAGTTAAGTTTGAATTTTGATAGCTGTAGTCTTTGTTTGGATGCCCTTTTTGTCATATTTGAACGGATCCTTTTATTAAATGATAAAATGTTCAGAATATTACGAGTTACGGGTTACGAGTTACGAGTTCAAGCCTTTGCCCTTTCGGAATATGTTTTATCTCTTGTATCGATTTTTATTTTGTCTCCGGTATTTACAAACAATGGGACCATAATACTTGCTCCTGTCTCTACTTCCGCCGGTTTGAGTGAACTGGTAGAAGAAGTATCACCCTTTACTCCCGGCTCGGTATAAATTACTTCCATTGTTATAAAAGGAGGCAACTCACATGATATAGGAGTCTCAGTCTCGTCGTGGTATGTAATTTCAACCTCCTGACTTTCTTTAAGCAGATCGGAATTGGTAATAATATCTTCCTGAATTGCTACCTGTTCAAAAGTTCCGGTATGCATAAAATGATATCCCAGATCATCTTTGTAAAGGAATTGATAAGGTCGTCTTTCAATTCTTGCCACTGTAACCTTATGGCCTGAAGTAAAAGTGTTTTCAATTACTTTGCCGGTAGTGACACTTTTAAGTTTTGTCCTGACGAATGCCGGTCCTTTTCCCGGTTTAACATGCTGGAATTGGACAATAGCATATAAATCATTGTTGAATTCAATACAAAGCCCGTTTCTGAAATCTGCAGTTGTTGCCATGAATAAAAGATTTATTATAACAAACAAAATAATTGAAAAACAACGAATAATGCAAGAAGATAAAGGAAAAAGGTTAAATAGTCGAAGTGTCAAAGGGTCAAAAAGTCAAAGAGGCGAATAGTAAGAGGGTTAAACTGAAAATAATTCAAAAGCACAAAAGATATTCTATTGGGATTGCTTCTTTAAATGTGTATTTACGCAAGCCAAAATATTATTTTTGTAACTCTTAGGACCCTTCGACTTTGTGACTATTTGACATCCTGTTTTATCAAACTTTCAAAATCGTGTTTAATTCCTTTGTATTCTATTAAATCAACTTTTACCGAACCTACATATATGTCAAACCTGATTCTGACAGGTATAAAATTCTTGTCTTTTGAAAACCATATTGACATATCATTTTCAGTTTTAAAAAGCCGGCCTACTTCAGTAACCGGGTCGAAACGGTAACATTCAACTTTACCGAGTTTTGTTCTGATAGTTTCCGTTCCTTTATAACAAATAGAAAGAGGGAATAATTCATCTGTGAAATAGGTTTTAATATGAATTGTATCTCCTTTATTAATATCATCGGAGATATAATATTTTCTCATGTAATAAAACCCTGATAGTATATCGTGTATGTTTTTTGGGACAACCTGAAGACCGGAAGTCTGGCTATAAACCAGCGATGAATCGGTCCTGGATTCATGATCGAACAGCACCTCATTGTATCTTTTGTACCTGCCTTCGCTGATGTTACGAATGGCTTTAACCGGCAGATCGGTAGAGGGATCAATGTAACTTTCATAAGTATCCCTAACCTTGTAAAGAGCATCTGCAATACCCGTGGTTTTTGCCTGAATTTTAACATGATATGCCCTTTTGTCAAGGATAAGATCGTTGTTAATGTTGATAAAAGCTTTACCTCCGTTGATAAAACCGTAATGAATCAGATAGGTAAGATTTTCACCGGGTTTATAAGGAGAATCTGATTGCTCATTCTCATACTTTTTAAAAGACAAGATTACAAGAACAAGTAAAAGAGAGACCAATATGATACAGATTCTTTTCATTTACCGTTTATTTATACTATTCAAAAAGTATGCCTTAATGCTTTTAGCAAATATAGTTAATTTGTTAATTGGTTAATTCGTAAGTATAAGCTATACTTTCAACTCTTAGCCCTTAGCCCTATGCTCTTTGCTCTTTTGCCAACTGCCGATTGCCGATTGCCGACTTTTTTATTACCTGTATATTTTCTTTTTGGGTATTGTAGCAATAAAGTCCTTCAGGTAGAAAGGCTCAAAGTAAGCTGAGTTCTCAAAGTTTTTTTCTTTATATGCTTTATTCGATAGTGGGATCATAAAACGCGCTGACGGAAGAACATCATCTAAAAAAAAGGCATTGGGATGATTTAGGACAGATTTGGATTTATCAGATCCGGTACCAAAAAACAAAACCGGTCTTTCAGATAATATATCAGAGAATGAGTTTGTGTCGATAATATTTGCTGAAACAGGGCGTTTAATTTCATTTTTATCGTTATAGAATGCAGAAAAAACCTCCATTCTTCGTGCATCAATCATAGGGCAGTACCAAACTTTTTCTTTATCTGAAGAAATGCTAAAAGGATTCTTTGGATGTGATATTGCTCCGAAGCTCAGTGCATGTAATGTGTTTACCGAGATAAGGGGGATATCTGCACCATACGCAATTCCTTTAGCAGTTGAAACACCTATGCGAAG
>JADFUQ010000029.1 GCA_015222065.1 Bacteroidota bacterium | reverse complement strand
CCTCAAATTTTACCCTGTGAAACCCCAGCATAGCTGGGAGCAACAAAGTTGCTGTTTCACAGGGTGAACCCCGATACAGTCATTCTTCCTTACGGGGCAGGCAGGGCAGGCGTCGCATTTCACCCCGATGAAATAAAAAGAATTTCATGGGGTAAACGTGGCATGCTTTTTACTTTTGCCTTAATACCATGTTATTAGTGAAAAGTATTATTTTTGTACACTGATTTTATACTGATTGTGATTTACTGAAAAGAGATATGATATGCATGAATTATCAATAGCGGTTAATATTGTAGAAATGATAGAGGAAAATGCTGAGAAGGAAAAGGTGCATAACGTGGATAAATTTGAGATAGATGTAGGAACCTTATCCGGAGTGGTAATTGATGCACTTGAGTTTGCTCTTGAAGTAGCAGTGAAAGATTCCATATGCTCAAAAGCAGTATGGAAGATAAATAAAATAAAGGCTAAAGCTAAATGCAGGGAATGTGGACATGTTTATAGTGTAGATGATTATTTCTCTCCATGCCCAAAATGTATGGGATTTGGTAAAGAAATTTTTCAGGGCAAAGAGATACAACTGAAATCAATTACAATTGAATAAATCATAAGCAAAGCCTGCTTAAAAATTATTTTAATAAATTCGCGAAATAATTTTAGTTAGTTTTGTGACAAGTTTGTGTTGACTCTAAAAAGCGAAAAATATGTGTGATAATTGTGGATGCGGACAACCAGGTGAAAATGTTACTTTTAGAAAACCCGGTGAAAATGAAGAACATACACATTCCTATGGAGGAGTAACCCATAGTCATACCCATGGAGATCATGACCATAATCATCATGATAAAAACCATTCCGGGAGTCGTGAAATTGTTATTGAACAGAATGTTCTTCAGAAGAATAATTTGCTAGCTGAACGGAACAGGGGATATTTTGAAGCAAAAAACATATTTACTGTTAACATGGTTAGTTCCCCCGGCTCCGGTAAGACCAGTCTCCTTGAGAAAACTATCAGGATATTGAAAGATAAATGTTCTCTCTATATAATTGAGGGTGATCAGCAAACCATGCTTGATGCTAACCGGATAGAAAAGGCCGGAGCCCCTGTTATACAGATTAATACCGGAACTGGTTGCCATCTTGATGCTGATATGATAAACAAAGCGGTAAAGTCGCTTGAGGTAAAAGATAATTCCATTATTCTGATAGAGAACGTTGGAAATCTGGTGTGCCCGGCCATGTTTGATCTTGGTGAATCTCAGAGGGTTGTGATTGTTAGCGTTACTGAAGGGGAGGACAAGCCTATTAAGTATCCCGATATATTTCAATCAGCAAATATCTGTGTAATCAACAAAACAGATCTGTTGCCGTATGTTGATTTTGATATTGAAAAATTCAGGGAGTATGCCTGTAAAGTAAATCCTGATCTGAAATTCATGGAACTTTCAGCAAAAACAGAAGAGGGAATGGAGCAGTGGATACGGCGGCTTCAGGAGAGAGATTGATAGATCAGCTAGTTTTCTGTTTCAATTGAATGTGATAATATATAGCCTCCAGTTCATTTCCGAGATTGATATTATTGATTTGAACATCTTCAGGAGCTTTTAATACAAGACTGCTGAAATTCAGTATCCCTTTTATACCTGCTTTTACAAGCAGATTGCATATTTCCTGTGCGGCAATATCTGGGACCGCGATAATACCGATTTTAATTCTGTTTTTCTTAATAATTTCCGGGGCTTTCTCGGGAGGAAGAACAGGAACTATAGTTTTTCTTTTATGTTTTGACGGATCAATATCAATAACAGCTTTAATATGAAACATGCTTCTTGAGAAACCCTTGTATTTTATTAGAGACTGTCCTAAATTGCCATATCCTATAAGTAATACATTTTGAGGCGAGCTCTTTTTAAAAATTTTATTTATAGCGGTAATTAATTCTTCAATATTGTAGCCCGCTTTTTTTTTCCCCCGTATATTGAATTTTGAGAAATCTTTCCTGATTTGCTCTGCACTAACACCTACCCGTTTTCCGAGATTATATGAATAGATAGTTTCAAATCCCAGTTCCTGGAATTTTGTCAGGCAACT
>JADFUQ010000283.1 GCA_015222065.1 Bacteroidota bacterium | reverse complement strand
CTTTTCCCCTTTACCTATAAGAGTAAAATCTAAATCTACCGAAAAACGAGGCAAGTTATAAAATAAATAACAAGCTGTACCTCCTTTAAAACCCATATATCTCCCCAATTTCTCATCTGAATAAACATCTTTCAATATTTGTACTAAAATAAATCTGTGTTTTGATAAATCAAACATTTTGGAATAACCGCGTTACCTTTTTTTCTAATACTTTGGAATGATAATTTTTAGCCAGGGAAAAAATTTTCTTTTTATCTAAAATTTCCAGGTTATCAAAATAATAATCTTTGTAAAGATAAAGAGCGTCTAAGAATGCCCTTTCTCTCTCTGCCTCAAAATACCCTTCTTTTTCTATCACCCCGTCTCTGCTTAAAAGTATTTCTTCTTTTATCCGGCGATACTGAATTTCCTGATTTTCAACTTCTATTTTCCTGGTCAAATAGCTGACAACAAAAATTGTTTTATAGTGTTGGAAAATAACTCCTTCTTTTTCTAATACTGTTTCCAGGCTTATATAAGCGGGAGCATATATCTTCGCTGCTATCTCCCGGAAATCAAAGTCTTCTTTAGCATAAATACCCCTTCTTGGATTCTTAATCATGCCTTTTTTAACATAATAGTTCATCCTTGCCTTTAAATTATTTTTTTCAATTTCCGGGAATAATAAAAATAATTCTCTGAATGTAAAAACGGCTTGTTTTGACTTATATAATTTTAAAATAAAATTGTTCCCTTCCATAAACTAAAACTACCGGTAATATTTTTTCTTACTTCCAGTTCGCAAAAATACAATTATTTACCAATTTCTTGGAGCAAAGAGCTAAGAGCCTGTAGCGGAAAGTAAAGAATTCAAAGTTCAAGGTTCAAAGTTGTTACGAGTTTTGAACTTTCTTCTTAAACTACTTGTTCTTTCTTCACAAATAAACTCCTCAACAAATCAACAAATAAACTTTCACACAACTTATATCCCGTCTTATACCATTTAACAAATTTCTGCACTTTTTGTTCTATTTCGGTATCGGGTTTGTAACCAAAGTATTTAATTAAATCCCCAACATCTGCCAATGTATTCTCTATTCTTTGATATCATTAATGTAAGTAAAATTGCTTTTTATTTTGCCAGGAAAATATAACATCTTAAACATAATTTATGAATATTGCTCATAAACCTTTTCCAAACCTTCTTTTAGTCCAATTTGATTTTGCCAACCATGTTTCTTAAGCAAATTAACATCCATTAATTTCTGATATGTCCCGTCAGGTTTGCTTTTGTCCCAGATAATTTTTCCGGTAAAACCAACAACACTCTTTACTATATTAGCTAATTCCAAAATTTCGAGGTCCTCTCCACATCCAATATTTATATGTGTGTTTTTTACATCTTTCATCCCGGTAGTTAAGTCTGCAAAATCAACTTTATTCATAACATATACACAAGCATCAGCCATATCATCTACATGCAGGAATTCCCTGTGGGGTTTCCCGGTACCCCAAAGAGTTATTGCGACAGAACGAGGGAGCGAGGGAGCGATGGGGCGAGAAAGCGAAGGAGTGAGGGAGTGAGGGGGCGAGGGAGCGATGATTCCGTATTTGTTTAGTTTTTGAAGAATTTCATCTTCCGAATTTTTTCCATCAATTCCTTCAACCGGGTTTTTGTCAAAATCTTTTCTTATAGCTTCCCAGTTATTGTTCTCCAGGCATTTTCCAAGATGCATTTTTCTGATCAGGGCCGGTAGAACATGCGACTTCTCCAAATCATAATTATCTCCAGGACCATATAAATTGGTTGGCATAACAGCGATAAAATTGGTGCCATACTGGATATTATAGGATTCACACATTTTTATCCCTGCAATCTTAGCAATAGCATAGGGTTCGTTTGTATATTCCAGTTCGGAGGTTAGTAAATATTCTTCTTTCATTGGTTGAGGTGCATTTTTCGGATAAATACAGGAACTCCCCAGAAAAAGAAGTTTTTTTACCTTGTTTAAATATGACTGATGTATTACATTGTTCTGAATCTGGATATTCTCATAAATAAATTGGGCACGATAAGTATTATTTGCCATTATCCCTCCTACTTTCGCTGCTGCGAGGAAAACATATTCAGGTTTTTCTTTCTTAAAAAAATCAGCAGTTGTTTGTTGGTTTGTAAGGTCAAATTCAGGATATGGAGTAAAAACAAAATTATTATATCCCTTTGATTTTAAATTTCTCAGTATTGCACTACCTACAAGTCCATCATGACCGGCGAGGTATATTTTGGATGTAGTATTCATATTGTTATAATTATTTAGTTATTTAAGTAATCGGATGAATGATGAAGCGATTGAGCGAAGGAGCGAAGGGGCGAAGGAGCGAAAGAGCGATAGAGTGAAAGAGCGATAGAGTGAAAGAGCGATAGAGTGAAAAAGCGATAAAGCAGGAGAGGCTATAAATTACAAAAAATAGGTTCATAACAACAACTAAAATGCCCAGTCATTAGGTTTAATTATCATTTTAACAATCATTGAAATAATATGATCATATTTATCATAAAGATTGTCGTGCTTTTCAACATCAATATATTTACATGCTAAAGCATAATTCAACCACACTTGTGTTTCCGCCGCTTCCCCTTCAGAATCTGACAATTTTGAAATAAAAGATTTTGGATAACGTCTTTTTCTCCATGCCTCAGCAATATTACTCGAAACAGATCTTGAAGATCTTCTTATTTGATCAGTTAATGAATATTTCTCTTCATTTGGAAATCTCTTTGAAAGTTCAAAGACATCCATTCCTGCTTCAAAAGAAAGCTGATAGACCTTTAAGTCAGTATGAATTCTAATTATTTTATTCATCAACTATTAAATTAGTTCAATTCAACTATTTTCTCTCTGTCGCTCTTTCTCTCTATCACTCCTTCTCTCTTTCACTCTTTCATTCTTTCTCTCTTTCGCTCCTTCTCTCCCTCACTCTTTCGCTCTTTCTCTCTTTCGCTCCTTCTCTCTTTCGCTCCCTCTTTCTTTCGCTCTTTCTCTTTCTCGAATAATAATAATTGGCTCATTAATCCGCGTAATCTATACTAATCCGTGCAATCCGCGTCCTATTCATAGTAATTCAGCGTCTCATATCCTCCCTCTTTCAAATAGGACTCTTTTCTCATCAGATGCAGATCACTTTGTACCATTTCTTTAACTAATCCGGGAAGATCGTAAGTAGGTTTCCAGCCTAATTTCTTCCTTGCCTTTGAAGCATCACCTATCAAATGATTGACTTCTGTTGGCCTGTAATATCTGGGATCAACCGCAATAATTTCTTTGCCTTTCTCAAGTTGGTATTTCGCTTTATTACAAGCTTTCACATATCCCTTTTCATTGTCCCCTTTCCCCCTGAATTCCAACTCAACACCTGCTTCATTAAATGCCATAATCAACATCTCCCTTATTTCAGTTGTAACACCTGTTGCAATGACAAAATCCTCCGGAGTATCTTGCTGTAACATCAGATACATCGCTTCCACATAATCCCTGGCATGGCCCCAATCCCGTTTTGAAGAAAGGTTTCCAAGAAAGATCTTTTCCTGCAAGCCAAGTGCGATCCTTGCAACAGCCCTGGTAATTTTCCTGGTAACAAATGTCTCACCCCTGATTGGAGATTCATGGTTGAAAAGAATTCCATTGCAAGCAAATATATTATATGCCTCACGATAATTCACTGTGATCCAGTAAGCATATAATTTTGCCACACCGTATGGACTTCTTGGATAAAAAGGTGTTTTTTCTTTTTGCGGAATTTCAATTGCGTACCCGTAAAGCTCACTTGTTGAAGCCTGGTAAAATTTAACTTTTCCGGCTAATTCTAATATCCGTATAGCTTCAAGTATTCTTAATGTTCCTATTCCATCAGCATTTGCCGTATATTCGGGTGTTTCGAAAGAAACCTGAACATGGCTCTGGGCAGC
Source organism: Bacteroidota bacterium (assembly GCA_015222065.1). Classification (GTDB taxonomy): domain Bacteria; phylum Bacteroidota; class Bacteroidia; order Bacteroidales; family VadinHA17; genus JADFUQ01. The sequence continues at coordinate 3,854 of JADFUQ010000283.1, read as the reverse complement.
AAGATTATATATCTCCTCAGGTTGGACCTCCTGTATAATCCGGATAAGATTTGTAGAATCGGTCAGATCACCATAATGCAGGACGAACTTCTGCTCCTTTTCATGTGGATCCTGATAGAGATGGTCTATTCTTTCAGTATTAAACATGGAACTTCTTCTTTTTATCCCGTGGACTATATATCCTTTTTTTAACAGGAATTCAGCCAGGTAAGCACCATCCTGACCGGTAATTCCTGTAATTAATGCAATTTTTGGCATAAGTTAGATCATTAAGTTTTTACGACGAATTTTTATAGAAATCCCTTTATCAATTTTCTTTTCAGAAATAAGAATCAAATAGCCACCACCTCCGGCACCGGACAACTTCCACCCTAAAGCCCTGTTTCCATAAGTATCAAGAACCTCAGATAGTTCATCATTCAGCATTCCAGGAAAAAGGGTCACTTGTGCATAAAATGAATCATTAAAGTATTTTGCAAACCCATTAAGATCCTTGTTCTTTATAGCCTCCCAGCAACCATCAGCGGCATCTGCAAGAGCCTTTACATTGGTTTTGTTTAATTTTGTGACCTTAAGCACATTATATCCAGCTTTTCTTGGCCAAAGAGGAATAAGATATAAATGGCTTTCTAACCATGAAATAATGTCTTCATCAAGCACATTAGTTATCTTTTCCGGCCAGTAATTTTTACAATTATAAACAAGCTTATTTATACCAGGTAACATTATCCCTAAAGCATCCTGCGAACCGGATATTTCAGTCTTACCCGGCGGATTATCAAATCGGAACAACATTTTAGCCATGTTTTCCGGATCCCCAAAGGGCATACCTCCTGGCCACATTTCCAAAGCTACACGTCTTGTACTTGTTGCCATCCCGCTACGATCAAAAAACTCAGTAGTCGGTTCAATGGAGGCCACAATCGCACTTCCGGGATAATGTTCAGACACATAAGGCTGGTCAATCCATGTACCGGCGATATCAATACGGTATGGAAAGGCTGTTATTCTTCTTAATTCTGTTGTAGTTCTTTTGGGTAAATTACTATACGGAATGCGCTTAAGCACTTTATAATCAATTCCCAATTTCAAACAAAGTGCTGACTTTTCCGGAGTGTTTCCATCTTCATTGACAACAAAAATATCAGGCTTCAAGTCAACCATATCAGAATAAAAATCCAGAATACCGGAACCTGAATTTACAAAGCATTTTTTTACAACTTTTAATGCTTCTAACATATATTTTCGCTCTTCTTCCGTATTTATTGTAACTCTCCCTTTGAGTTCAGAAATTGTCTTATCAGATCCAATTCCTACATACAAATCACCAAAAGATGATGCTTCGGTTAAGAAAGCTACATGTCCGCTATGTAACAAGTCGAAACAACCGGATACGAAAACCTTCTTTTCAGGAGAAACCATATTTGTATTAAGAGTTTTTAAGTTGAGAAGTTAAATAATTGTGATGCTGTGTTGCAGTGTAAAAGAGTTACGTGTTTCGAGTTACGAGTTACGGATTGCCGTAATTCAAAATGGTTTCCACCAATAACTCAGTGCTTATATCTTCTTTTTTGTTGTTTGGTGTGTACCAGAAAAGATTGCTGTGCTTATGGATGAATTCTTTAATTTCAGGGGAATTTATTTAAAGAGTTTTAAAATTGTGATGCAGTGTTGCAGTGTTGTTGGATGCTGTGTGCTGGGTGCAAAGTACAAGGTCTGCCATGTGTCTCCTTTCAAGCATAATAAGTATACGGATTTTGCGAACGAAGTGAAGCAATCTCCCCCGGCTTTCCGTAAAGCTTATAACAGTCGATTTATTTGGCATTCTGGTTGTTTTTGGTAGTTTGCGTCCCTCCTTCACTATGTTGCCCGCCCTGTGTAATTGCGTTGCACCACTTCGTGGATTACACAGGGCAAGCAATTTCACAGGGTAAACTTCCTGACGGGGCAGGCACGGCAAGCGTCGCATTTCACGTGGCAGGCCTTCATCATTCAACATTCATATTTCCAAAAGGTTCAAAGTTCAAGGATTGTGAAACATTAATCAATTAAGGTAATATTGAAACTTTTTTTAAATAATCGACTATTAATTCCTTATTTAATCTGCTTTCATCCAAACTTAATTGAATATTGGGCTCCGCAGGTGGTTCATATATAGTGTCAACTCCCGGCATATTTAACGCTTTTCCCTCTTCCGCCAGTTGATATAATTCCGGCTTATTCTTCTTACATGATTCAATATCAGCCTCCATATATACCAACACAAATCGTTCTTTTCCTATTATTTCCGATATTTGATTACGGATATTTTCAACAGGGGAAATAAAAGAGCAAATGGCTATTATTCCCTGTTCATTTAATATATGAGCAATATGTGCTACTCTTCGCAGATGCTCTGCCTGATCGGCTGGTGAATAATCTAATTCCCTTGATAATCCACTTCGAACAGTGCTGCCATCCAACAAAACCGATGTAGCCCCCAAATCAAAAAGCCGGCGCTCCAGAGAATAGGCCAGATCATTTTTACCGGAACCATGTAAGCCGGTAATCCAAATAGTCGCTCCCTTCTGCTTAAACCTATTCTCCCGTTCTTTAGCAGAAATCAAGCTCTGTCCTTTACTGATCCTTGCCCGATCCATATCAGTAATACGTGAAGGCAACTCATCACTACCTAACTTATCAATTATCATACCCACGGCACTCGTGTTATGTGTCAACGGATTAATCAACACAAAGGAACCCGTACTCCTGTTTTTGCTATATGAATCAAAGAATATAGGTTTGTTGGTTGTGATAACTACCCGTCCAATGTCGTTTAATTCAAATTGTTCAATATTATGCTTATCAAGGGTATTGACATCAATTCTATACTTTATTTCATCAATTCGGGCTTTTGTTGTGTCAGTATTATGTTTAATATAGAAATTTGTGGATGGATCCATCTTGTTTTCATCCATCCATACAAGCATGGCCTCAAAGTGACGCTCAACATGTGGAATATTATCGAGGCTAACAATCATCTCTCCCCTGGAAATATCTATTTCATCTTCAAGGGTCACTGTAACAGATTGCGGTGGAAAAGCATAATCCTTCTCACCATCGTAAGTAATAATTGATTTAATGGTGGATTTTTTCTTCGATGGAAGCACCAGTATTTCGTCTCCTTTTTTAATAACACCGGATGAAACTTTTGCAGAAAAGCCCCGGAAATCCTTATCTGGTCTCTGCACATATTGTACCGGAAATCTTAAATCATCAAAATTGCGGTCACTACCAACATGTACCTTTTCAAGAAATTCCATCATGCTTTTACCATGATACCAAAGCATCTTTTTCGAAATATCAACAACATTATCCCCTTTTAAAGCGGAAAGTGGAATAAAGTTCACGTCAGGAATATTCAATTTTGTAACAAAGGCTTTATAGTCAGTACAAATATTATCAAAAACCTGTTGACTGAAATCAACCAAATCCATTTTATTCACAGCCAGAACAACGTGTTTTATACCCAGAAGAGAGACTAAAAAGGTATGTCTTTTTGTTTGTGTAATTACCCCCTTTGTAGCATCAATAAGTATTATCGCCAGATTAGCCGTTGATGCACCCGTTACCATATTACGAGTATATTGTTCATGCCCGGGTGTATCTGCAATAATAAATTTCCTCTTGTTTGTTGAAAAATATCTGTATGCCACATCAATAGTAATGCCTTGCTCTCTTTCTGCCTTTAATCCGTCCAGAAGAAGTGCATAATCAATTTCGTCACCTGCATGTCCAACACGTTTGCTGTCTCTTTCAAGAGCAGATAACTGATCTTCATATATTTTCTTACTGTCATACATCAGGCGTCCTAT
>JADFUQ010000282.1 GCA_015222065.1 Bacteroidota bacterium | reverse complement strand
GGCAGATAGAGTTCAGCAATATCAACCTGGGAGAAATAATTATCAGCTATTTTAAGAAATTCATCATCAGAAGTAGATGAGGAGTATTTATCAAGCAGATGAGACAGGTAATAGGTTTTTGTATAGTCCCTGACATTTTGATTTGTTATATTTAAATCCTCAGGGCATACTATAGCAGTAATAGCCAACATTTTCTTAGTTTTTTCAGGTGTAGAAAAGGCGGGTATCTTAACCGAAAGCAAACCATCCAATTCAACCCTATCTCCGATATTCATCTCTTTTAGCCAGTTGACAAGAGCCATCATACGCCCAATGGTATTCAATTCTTTATAAGTGTTTTCTGCTTTTTCATACTGGGGAAAATATTTATTTAGGTGATCAATTGTTTTTCTGGTTGCACTATCTAATTTTACTTCAACATCCATCCGTTCGGCATCCGCAAGAAATTGATGTTTTTGAACAATACCTATTGAACCATCGGTAATGGTACCAATTTCATCAGGATAAAACCAATAGCGTATTTGAGTATTTCCTTCATTAACATCCTCTAAAAATCCCCGCTCATCTTCAGTTAAAAAGGCAGGAATATGTTTCGTGATTTTAGATTTTACAAATTCGTGTGTATTGGGATCGATACCTGTACTTAGCGTTTTAAATAATTTATCTGCTTCTAAAACTACATGACCTGCACGAGTATTTTCAAGGTATCCACCAAAATTTACTTTAGCATACCTGTTATCTTCATGTGTATCCAGACTGATATAAGGCGCGTTATACCCATAGTGAAATATTGCTCTGTATATTACTGCAATATCTGAAATAGAAACAGGTTGTTCGGCAATAGTCTGATCAGATGCACTTTTTCCATAGAAAAATATATCATTTTTTTCACCTACCTCCACCCCTTCCAAAGCAACACCATGATTGAGAAATTCTTCAATACTGCCCAAATCTATGGGTCGGTGTTTTGGAGATAAATCAAGGTCGTCAATTGCAGAAGTAGCGGGGATTATATTTACTCGTATTTCTGTTTTTGCATAATCGTTATCAAAAACATATACTTCTATATTTTTAATCGATAGGTGTTCACTATTAATAAGATCCTGAATCGGATGCCTTATAACTGATTGATATTTTTCAAAACTGTTTTCAGGATTGTCTCCTTTCAGGAATATTCGGATTAGGTGAGGATTATAGTATAGCTGAAAATTTCCTTCTCTAAATAAATCTACCCAGGCAGGTTGTTCGGAACCAATTGGATAGTGCGCAAGAATATTTATAAGAGGAGTGGTATCTGGTTTAATATTAAATAATAAGACGTCATGACATAATATTGAATATGGCTCTAGGTATTGCTGTACAAGTCCTTTATAATCGTCGTCGTAACTTGGAATTTTTTGAATAACATTACCGACTCTTTCGCCTGAATGGGTAAGGGTTGATTTATCTACTGCACTACCATATGAGATTGTTATCCAGTTACTTGGCTTTGTTTTGTTAAAAATTGAATCTGCGTCTGTAGAAATTGACTGACAACTAATTAATGTAAAAGTGAAAAGTATAAAAAAAACAGATATTAAAACTTTCCTTTTCATTTTTTTAACTACTCCTTTTAGTTTTATTGTAAATAAGAATAAGAATAAATTTCCCTCTTAAGTTTTCACTGTCACTATATTTTAGTTTTATCAGGGCATCTTCCATTCTCCGTTTACTTTTTCAAATCCTGCTAATAGTCCGTAAGAATAATTTGTGTCATAAGTTTCTCCATAAATGCTATGCACTGTAGAGGAAAGATCATAATTGAAACTTACCACTAACTGCCCTATATGCGAAAAATTATAAGCACTATGAACTTGGTAGGTTATATAAAACAGTGGATATTCCAGCGCTAAACTCCATAATTCATAAATATAATCATAAGTAATTCCCCCAGGTTTACAATATGAAAGAGCCTGGGTAAAATTTTGATTACTGAGAGCGGCGTACATTCCTCTCAGTAGATTTTCGCAAACAACGAAATCCGCTTCCGAACCGGAAGTTACTGTAATAGTTTTTGTGATTGAACCTGTAGCTCCCATATTGTCTATTACAGTGAGTTTAACGCTGTAACTTCCCGCAGAGCTAAAGGT
>JADFUQ010000281.1 GCA_015222065.1 Bacteroidota bacterium | reverse complement strand
TTGAAGTTGGTGAACATGTTCGCATCAAGATCAATGATGTAAAACCAAACTTTGCATTTGCGGATGTTATTGAGCGGCTTTAGGTGTTTTGAGGCAGCCTATAACAACGTCTTAATTCTTACAGACTTGAATCTTTCGCTTTCCATCCTTATGTATATCGGATATATCTCATTAACAAATCGGTAAGCACCTTTACCTTTTTCCACATCACTCTCTATTACCCCCAGATCCCTCATTTTCCGAAGGAAATTGTGAAATACCTTTTTTTCAGGATCAGTAAGTTTAGCTTCTACATCTTTCTTCTCAAACCCACTCGAAATAATCTGCAATTCCCCAAATCGCCTTAAAATTGATCTATAACGTTCACTTCGAACCGCCCTATAAACCTTAGGATCAAGGTATTTTTTTCCCACTTGCTCAGCAGCTGCAAATACTCCATTAAGGGCATCACCTACATCTATAATGCCATCACTATCTATCCAAAAGGTAGCATCGCCTATTTCATGCATCAATATTGGTAATCCACTTGAATATTGTACCATTAAATACATGGCTTCAGGCTCAACTTTTATATTTGCCTTTTCAAAAGCCATGTGCATAAATGTTTTCACTTCATCATCTGATAGTTTATTTATTTCTGCAATCTTGAATATTCTTGCTATCGAAGGTTGACATGCAATTAAAGCATCTCTTTTTTCAGGTAGTCCTGTTAACATAATGAATACCGGATATTTTTCATAGCTGGATGCAATTTCATCTACAAAACTTTTGTACCAGTTTGCAAATTCATCATTTTCTGCCAATCCATTTATGTCGTCTAACGCAATGAACAATCCTACCCGTTCTTCTTTTATTTTTTGTAATATATTATAAAGAACATCAGGGAAATTCCTTGCCAAATCCTTTAAATCAGGTTCAGATGCATCAAAACTAACTGAAACACCAAAAAGTCCGATTTCCTTAATATTGTTTCCAAAGAGTGGTTTTATTTTTTCAAACCAGTTTTGTTCCCGAGTTTCTTTTAAGAGTTGGTCAAGAATACGGTGTACGACTTCTTCTATAGAAGATGCTCCGCCTAAAAAGACATGGATTCCAATTAGATTGTTTTCAGTAATAGCCATTCGTCGAATAAAAGCAACAAGTGAGCTCTTTCCAATTCCTCTATCTCCTACAAGAAAAACATTTTTTTGTTTTCCGGAAGAAGCCTGTTTGACATCTCGAATAATATCAGGAATTTGATCATCCCTACCAACAAAAAGTTCGACTGGAACAGGAGTGCCAGGAGTGAAAGGACTATTTTCTTTAATATTCATAATAATATCCTGTTATTGTTATCTTCTTATTATGTATGTAGTCTTTTGTAGGTACCTAAACTGTAAAAAGCTTGTTGTTGGGGCCAAATAATATATTATGCTAAAACATACTTACTGAAAAACTTATCCACTATTTTGAGGTTGTCAAGAAGTTTGGTACTGAGGTTGAACTCTGATTTTCAAATGCATGCCCGTTGGCACATATTTAATTTTGTATTCCACTTATAATCGCTCTAACACCAAAGGATTTGACAGCCTTCTACCACTATATCAATTTCATACGGTTGCCACTGCTATACTACAAATGACTTTATGATATAAGAAACAATAACTAATTCGAAGAATATTCAGACTCACTAAATATAGGTGAACTCATGATCGATCTACACACACATACGATTTTCAGTGACGG
>JADFUQ010000280.1 GCA_015222065.1 Bacteroidota bacterium | reverse complement strand
TACATACTATATACTACTTACTTCTTACTTCTTAATTCTCCGGGTAATAATTTTGGTGGTAAAAAGTGTATAACGTATTAAATCAGCGGCGCAAGGCTTAAACGCACCAAACTTTCGGGTTTAATCTAATCTTATGAGAATGCTCTGGACGTCAAGTTTGCACAGAGCCCTTGCGTCCACTGAACGCAAATGTTAGGCCAAGATAATACTGAAATATCATCAAGTTAATAGACAAATTTCAAGAAGAATTTCTCGCCACCCACAAAAAACAATAATAAAACAGTTGGAAATCAAATATTCACCTGAAAGAGAACGCACTTAAGTAATCCTCTCCAAATTCACTAAAATATCAATAAGACTAATAGTTACTCAATCTTAGTCCGCTGATTGATTAAATATGTAACAAATAGTTTAATAACAGTTTGATACCTGGGAAAGCTATATTTTTTAACCGAACTCAAAGAAAATGGTTTGCCAGAGGTGATTGCATCGGCGGCTAGAATTCCACTTTTGACCGCAGGACCAATACCCTCTCCCATATCTTTGGTCGCCAATCCAGCAGCGTCTCCAATGAGAAATAAACTATCATTTTGTACAACATCTACACTATTTCTGATATAATAAATATATCCTCTGGCATTGAAATTATAGTTTTTAACCAATGAAAGCCGTTTCAATTCTTTAACAAAAAATTGCCATTGATTTTTAATGTTGTCATTATTGGCTTTTAATTTTTCAGAGAAGCCCCCGATACCGATATTTAAATATCCATTGCTTTTGGGAACATACCATGAGTAACCAGGGAGCTTGTTCTGAAGAAACCAGAGATGACAGTTTTCATCATGATAATCATAAGGAAATTCCTCCTCAAGGGTTACAACTAATAAATCTTTAGCCCTGGGATTAATATGCTTGAAAAACGTTCGATATAAGGGACAATGCGTACCACTTGCTCCAACTAAATATTTGCAATAATATTGATCGTCAATAATGTAATAATCACCCTCTTTTTTTATATCATTAACTTCATGTGTATGTACTTCAACACCACATCGTTTTAGAAGCCAGTAATCAAACTCATGTCTTCGAATGGCATACTGATGGACTTTTATTTTTAATTCTTTGCTGTAAATATGAACATGAAATTTATTAAATTTCACAAGACTATGTGGATAATCATTTATATTGATCATCAAATCGTTGATGACCCGGGGAGTTATCCAGCCTGCGCATAATTTTGTTCTGGGAAATTCTTGTTTATCTAAAATTAAACATTCGATGCCGTTTTGTCTTAATTTCCATCCACAGGTAGAGCCTGCGGGTCCGCCACCAACGATGATGACTTTGGAATAGATCATATTATTACCAATATTGAGTTATTCGGTACAATTAATGTTCCCAAAGGTTTTTAAACTTTCGGGTGATTGGTTATTAGCTAATTCGACAATTCGGTTGCTCTTTACCCGTTTTTGTCATTACAATTTGCCATAATTGTCGACTCCGTGACCTAAATCCCCCTGCACTGCTAAGTAGATAAAACCGCCACATTCGGTAAAACCGGTCCCCATATTTATCTTTCAATTTGGGCCAGGCATTATTAAAATTTTGATACCAAGCCGTCAGTGTTTTATCGTAATCCGGTCCAAAATTGTGCCAATCTTCCATTACAAACAATCCTTCCATAGCTTTAGCTATCTGGTTGATTGAAGGCAACATACTGTTAGGGAAGATATATTTATCGGACCATCTAGCTGCATAAGTTGTGCTTATATTTCTACCAATAGTGTGGATAAAAGCAAGGCCATCATCTTTCAGACAACGATTGACAACTTCCATGTAAGTACGGTAATTTTTATATCCCACATGCTCAAGCATTCCAATCGAAATTACGGCATCGTATTTCCCATCAACTTCACGGTAATCTTGAAGCCGTAGTTCAACTGGTAATCCCTTACATAGTTCTCTACCGAGTTGGACCTGTTCTTTGGATATGTTTACTGCCACGATTTCCGCGCCATATTTTTCAGCCGCATATTTAGCAAAACTACCCCAACCGCAACCTAATTCCAGGACAGTCATCTCTGGTTTAAGGTTGATTTTTTTACAAATCATGTCTAACTTAGCTTCTTGCGCTTTATCAAGGTTTTTAGCGTTTTTCCAATAGGCACACGTATAATTTAATCTGGTATCGAGCATAGCCCGATATAAATCGTTCCCCAGATCATAATGTTGTTCTCCAACCTGAGAGGCTCTGGATTTTTTCTGTCGATTAAAAAGTTTTGTATTTAATACATACAATGAAGCTTTCCAGTTTCCAATTACCTTTTTGTCGAGCTTTGCTTTGAAAATTCTATTGATAAATTCGTCCAGAGCCTCACAATCCCACCAACCGTCCATATAAGATTCTCCCAATCCCAAATCTGCTTCACTCAGGATTCGTCGGTAGAGTCGATTGTCGTGGACCTGAATGTCCCATGGCATTTTGCCATTAATGGAAATACCTGCTTCAGATAATAGTTCTGTTACTATTTTTTTAGCTTTCATTTTCTTCGCTCAATATGATACAAGTTAATTTTTTTTATAATCGAATTTATAATGATTAGTAAGAAATTGATTATTAAGATATTTTTAAGTTTTATATGCCTAACATAATATTCTACCGCAAATTACCATATAATACTCATATATCCAAGTAAAAACAGATTCCATATAATACTGCTATTTACAATAAACATAATATCCGGTGCACGTTTGATACAATGTTACATGTTATCCACCTTCGTTACCATTACGGTGGACAAAGCGGGTTTCGGGTTACGAGTTAAGCTATTCACATTTTTCTTAACATCATCCTTCAGGGAAGTTCAAGGTTCAATGTTCAAGGTTGGTTCCATTCTTCACTCTACTCCCACTACTTACTTCTTCTTCTACTACATACTATATACTACTTACTTCTTA
>JADFUQ010000028.1 GCA_015222065.1 Bacteroidota bacterium | reverse complement strand
TTGCCCGCCCTGTGTAATTGCGTTGCACCACTTCGTGGATTACACAGGGCAAGCAATTTCACAGGGTAAACCTCCTTACGGGGCAGGTAAAGACACCCCGGTACAGTCATTCCTTACGGGGCAGGCAAAGATACACAAAAGATAAAGCAATGGAAATAAATCCTTTGTGAATCTTAGAAGTGACTTAGTGGTATTTTCTTTTTTTAACTTTTCAGAGCTGACTCAAAATCTAGTTTTACAATCAAGCATACAATTTATTTTATTAAAATTACTCAGAACAAACTTCAATAAGATAAAATGACCTAAATCTTTTATTTGATATTGTTAACACTCACTTTTGATAGCTTTATTGTTTTTTGCTTACTTGCTTAATTGATATTTGCCGGATTTATATTAAAAAAAATAATATTTTAGAAATTTTATAAGTAAATTAGACATCATAAACTAATATCATTATGAGTGAACAAATATTAAAAGCTTTAATGCAACTTTTTGCTATAATTGCAAGACCTGCCAGTAATGAAATAGACAGGCGAACAGTTGTTGAAGCATTTTTACGCAATCAACTTAACCAGGAATTGGTAAAGGAGTATATTGAGGTTTTTGATGACTTCTATAACCTTTATCAGAATAAACAAAAGGAAAAAAGGAAACAACAAAGGCGAATTTCAGCAAGCTCGGTAAGGGTTTTAAAAATATGTACAGAAATTAACAATCAACTTACTCAACAACAGAAGATAATTGTACTTATCCAGCTATTCGAATTTTCAAAATCTGATAGAGATGTAGTAACAGAACAAGAACTGGAATTCATTAAAACTGTTTCGGACACTTTTAACATTTCAATAGAAGAATACGACACAATTGAATCATTTGTATTATTTAGTTTCGACAAACTACCAGATTCTCCCGATGTTCTAATTCTTGACAATAAGGAAGATTTTTCCTACCCAAAGACGAAACACCTTGTTGTTAAATCATTAATTGGACAGATCAGGGTTCTTAATGTACCCTCTGCTAATATGTATGCTATAAGATATATGGGAGACAGTGAATTATACATGAACGGGCAACTTCTCCAGCAAGACAGGGTATTTGCATTTAATCCGGGGTCCTCTATTCGTGACCCAAAAACACAACCGATTTACTACAGCGATATTATTAGTCAATTCAGACCTGAACTTAAGGAATCAAAAATTGTATACCAGGTTAAAGATATTGAATACAGATTTAAAGGAGGAAAGTTGGGCATACACAAATTAAGTTTTGATGAAGAATCTGGCAGACTTGTTGGTATAATGGGTGCAAGTGGCGCTGGCAAATCAACCTTGTTAAATGTTCTGAATGGCTCAAATGAACCAACCACCGGACAAGTACTTATAAATGGAGTAGATATCCATAGGGAATCTAAAAAAATTGAAGGTCTTATTGGTTTTGTTTCACAGGACGATTTGTTAATTGAAGAGCTTTCAGTATATCAGAATCTGTTTTATAATGCAAAACTTTGTTTTGATAATTATACAAAAGAAAAAATTATTAAGACTGTTCACAGAGTTCTGAAAAACCTTGGATTATTTGAAATTAAAGACATGAAGGTCGGAAGTCCACTTAATAAAAAAATCAGTGGCGGACAAAGGAAAAGGTTAAATATAGCACTTGAATTAATTCGTGAACCATCAGTACTATTCCTTGACGAGCCAACTTCAGGCCTCTCATCACGTGACTCAGAAAACATTCTTGATCTGTTGAAAGAACTGGCTCTTAAGGGAAAGCTTGTCTTTGTTGTTATCCATCAACCATCTTCCGACATTTTTAAGATGTTTGACAAACTTATTATCCTTGATACCGGAGGTTTCATAATCTATAATGGCGATCCCATTGATTCAATCATATATTTTAAGAATAAAGCACATCATGCAAACTGGAACGAGAGTGAATGTACTGAATGCGGTAATGTAAATCCGGAACAATTATTCAACATTGTCGAATCGAATGTACTGGACGAGTATGGTAAAGTAACTAATACCAGAAAAATATCACCCACTGAATGGAACGTCTTTTACAAAAAATCATTAGAAAAGAATGATGAAAAGTTAGAACCGGCTGAAGAAATTCCGGAAATACAGTTCAAAACACCCAATAAGGTTAAACAATTCGTAATTTTTGTTAAACGAGATGTTTTATCAAAACTCGCTAACACTCAATACCTTGTTATTAACCTGCTGGAAGCACCAATAATTGCTTTTTTACTGGCATTTCTGGTTAAGTATTGGGATGAAAGTGCCTCTAATCAACTAGGATATACACTTCTGGAAAATTACAATCTTCCAGTTTATATTTTCATGTCGGTTATCGTTGGTATTTTTATGGGACTTACCGTAAGTGCTGAAGAAATTATTAAAGACCGGAAAATACTTAAAAGGGAAGTGTTCCTAAACCTGAGCTGGACCAGTTATTTATTCTCAAAAGTAGGTGTGTTATTTACAATATCAGCTATCCAAGCATTTACTTTTGTAATAGTTGGTAACACTATTATGGAAATCAAAGGAATGTATCTTGCATACTGGATAGTATTGTTCAGCTGCTGGGCTTCGTCTAATATGATTGGACTTGTTATTTCTGACAGTTTCAAAACCGTGGTAACCATTTACATACTCATTCCTTTCCTGATCATCCCGCAATTAGCACTTAGTGGTGTAATGATAAAGTTCGAAAAATTAAATCCTAATCACTCTTCTCCCAGCCATATTCCATTTTACGGAGAATTTATTACAGCAAGGTGGGGATATGAAGCCCTGGCTGTTTATCAATTCAAAGAGAATGATTACCAGAAACAGTTTTATATTTACGATAAAACAATGAGTAAAGCTAATTATAAAAAAAACTACTGGTATAATAAATTGAAAAATAAAACTAATAATATATCCCGGACAATAAGTAAGGACGAAAGAGATAAAAATAGTTTTTCACAAGATTTGTTAGTTCTGCGTAATGAAATTGGCAAAGAATTAAAAAATAACCCAAAGGTAAAATTTAAATATCTTGATTACTTATACCCTGAAAAGATTACTCCTGAAGTTATACAAGCAACTAAAGCCTACTTAGAATTGAATAAAAAGTATTATATAGCACTTTATAACAATGCTAATGAAAGAAAGGATAAAATAGTATCCGGGTTCATGAAGGAAGATAAAGAGAAATTTTTAAAATTAAAACGACAGCATTTCAACGACCAGATCAAAGAGTTTGTAACGAATGAAAAGGAAAAAGACAGGATTATTGAATTCAAGGGTAAATTAATCCAAAAGATAGACCCGGTATATCTTGACCCTGAGCATCCATTGATTAAGGCTCATTTCTATGCCCCAACCAAGAAGTTATTTGGCAAATATTTCAGCACATTCTGGATAAATGTTTTAGTCATTTGGGTTATGACCATACTATTATATTTTGTTCTGTACAAAAGATTGCTGAAAAGGTCACTTGATTATTTTGAACAAATTGGCTATAAGTTTGGAAATCAATTAAAAAATTAACGAAAAAAAAAGGGAGGCCAATCAACCTCCCTTTATAATATTATTATTAAAATATTATTCAACAATTTCGACCATCTTAAAAGGCACTCTGATAATCGACTCGTAGTCTTCCCCTGCTTCCAGCATATCTTCATCATCCTCTTCATAGTACCAATGAATTTCAACCGGGTTTTTCGCTTTATATATAGCCTCAAGTTTCTTAAAAACATCAAGTATACATTTTGACGAGCTGGTGTTAAAATACTCAAGTTGAATAATTACTTTAGTCATTGGCTGTGCATTTTCTTTATAATTCTCAAGCCAATTAACCAACGGTTTGTAAAATTCAATAGAATTTTCAGGAATGGATCTTCCTTTGATTTCAATAATCCCATTATCGGCATTAAAATTAATGGTGGGTGTTTTCAGAGTTCCTTCAAATAAAATGGGTTCCATATTATAAATCTTTAATAATTTCTAAAATAATTAATTTGAAATAGATATATCGAGCCTAAAAAAATAATACTTTTCATTGAAGTTATGAAACATATAATCGAGTTTATTTCCTGTTTTACGGGCAATATCAACCAATCCAAGACCTCCACCTCCTTTTGCTGACATTTTTTGGTTATTAAGTATATTCTTATACTCCTCTTTTAACTCCTCTTTCGACAATGAATTTATCTTATCAATCCTGCTTTTTAATTCTTTAATATTCTCGGAGAAAATAAAATTTCCTGTTGAAATTTTATAGCAATCACCAAGTTTCTTAATAACTAAGACGCCAAAACCATTTTCAAATTTCTCTTTGTAAGAATTGGGCAAATCATCATTGTGATGATATAAATTCTGTAAGCCCTCTACCAGAACATTATAAACTTTCTTTCGTATTTTTGAATGCTCATCAGAATCCTGTAGTCTAGCCTCAACAGAATCTAATACATTGTTGATCAGGTCTGTAGTAATACTTCCCTTATAGGAAAACAGTACATCCCCACCATTTAATTCATCAAAGTACTCCTGAAAATTGAAACTCATTGAGGCTAAAAGTTTTCGTATTCCTTTACCAGGTTATTCAAAACCATTTATTGACAAATATAATAAAAATAGAACTTATATAACTAAAGTAAAGAAACAATAAAAATAACATCTTATCTGAAAATTTCAAAAAAACAGATACGTATATTTAAAATTAAATATACTAAAAAAATTGGTTTTCTAACAAATAATTGGGAAAATTGTTTCTCATTTTGATCCCTTGTACATTTCAAATCCCATAAATTTACATTCAAGAGGTCCGTTAAAAAGTATTTCTTTAACTGTTGGGTGCAAACCTATTTGCTTAAGTGCTTCAAAATTCGAGCTAAATATCCATGCTTTATATCCAGGAAAATCTTTTTTAAGATGGTCCCCAATTGTTTTGTAAAACTTCCCTATTGCAGCAATCTTGATCCTTTCACCATATGGCGGATTCATAATAATAAAACCTGAACTCCATGGAGGACTGGTTGTTTCAAAAGAACCAACTTCCAGAGATATAGATGACATCAGATCTGCCTTCCGGATGTTTTCTCTTGCAGCTGTAATAGCACGGAATGAAATATCTTTTCCCAGTATTTTTGGTTCATATTGCTTTGAATAGGGGCTTACCTGAATATCCCTGTACAGTTCAGGTTCATAATCAAGCCAGTTCATAAAACTATACTTTTGCCTGTAATACCCTGGTGGAATATTTCTTGAAATCATAGCCGCTTCAATAAGAAACGTTCCGGAACCACACATAGGATCAAGAAAATTTGTTTTTATATCCCAACCGGATAACATGATCAACCCTGCAGCCAGAACTTCGTTTAATGGTGCTTTGTATTGATCAACCCTATAACCACGTTTATGTAATGATTCACCGGAACTATCAAGTGAAATTATGCATTTATCAATATTTATATAAATATTAATTCTTATATCCGGATCCTTGCTATTAACTGACGGTCTCCGGCCTTTTTTCTCCCGAAACTGATCCACAATCGCATCTTTCACCTTCAAAGCAACATAATGTGAGTGTTTGAAGTACTTTGAAAATACTACCGAATCAACAGAAAAAGTATGTTGGAGACTTAAATATTTTTCCCAATTAAGAGCTTTCGTTTCAGTATAAAGTTGATGTTCATTTATAGCCCTGAATGACCGGACAGGTACAAGAATCCGGAGAGCAGTACGAAGCCAATAGTTAGCTTTATAGATTATACTCATACCACCCGAGAATTCTACCATTCTTCTACCCGGTTTTATCCTGTATGCACCCAGATCTTTTAATTCTTTTGCAAGTACTCCTTCAAGTCCCTGCATTGTTTTCGCAATATAGACATCACTGTATTTTCCCATTGTTGTTTAAGTTATGATCTGGATATAATATAAGGTTCTTCAGGATAATGCATAGTTATCCTGGAATATTGGAATATTGGAAAAATGGAATGTTTGAATGTTGGAATGCTGTTTTTTTGATAAATGTATCTTCCAAATTTGTAAACTTAATATCATAATGACTAAAATTTAAAGTGCCTAAAATTCAAAATTTGGAACTAGTAATACTGCATTATTGCAACACAATTTCTCAACTCTTTTTCTTCCACTCTTCGAATTCTTAGACCTTTCGAATTCTTCGACTTCCTCACTCTTCCACTATTCCATCATTCCATTACTCCATTATTCCA
>JADFUQ010000279.1 GCA_015222065.1 Bacteroidota bacterium | reverse complement strand
CGAGGAATCCACTGAGCATTCTTTACGATTGAAGGAACTAAACCGAGAGTAACAATTAATAAGATTATTCCTATGCCGCAACCTAAGAAAATCGCATCATACATACTCATCGATTTTCCAAGAAGAACCCACCTGTCAGACAGGATTTTTAAATCAATAACTTTTGAAAAAATGAGTCCTGATAATGCTAATCCACCCATTTGCAATGTTGTTGCAAATGCCGTACTTAATGATCTGTTCTTCGCCGGAATGAGTACAAACAGCTCGGAAGTGAAGGCGATCCCCGATGCAGCCTGAATAAGTCCGAACATTGCTGTGCATATAGCTATTAATACTATATATGGCATGGGAAACCAATCACGAGCGAGAACAAGGAAGAGAATTAAACCATATGTAAAATGACCAATCAGGAAAACATATTTAGTGCCATATCGATCAACCATTTTACCGCCCAAATAAAATCCGCCAAGCGATCCAATCAGAAGGAGAGTTCCCATCAAAACAATAATGCCCTTTTCAAACCCCAAAACATCTTTTTCCAAAAGACCAAATATCCAGGGTAATGAACCTGTGCACAG
The DNA here is from genome assembly GCA_015222065.1 of Bacteroidota bacterium. Classification (GTDB taxonomy): domain Bacteria; phylum Bacteroidota; class Bacteroidia; order Bacteroidales; family VadinHA17; genus JADFUQ01. The sequence continues at coordinate 9,855 of JADFUQ010000279.1, read as the reverse complement.
AGTGATAAGGAAGAGATAGGAACAGAAAGGCATAAAGTTAGGTATGCCAATAATATGTCGCAGTGAAGAAACGATACCTTGCCGGGGCTTTTCCTGATTCTCAAGTTCGGGTATTCGAAAATAGAATATCATACGAATTGCAAGTAATATTGTGGCAGTGGCTAAAACCAATTGAAACATTGGAATTGACGAATTTATCTTCAGCAACGCCGAAGCAATCAGTGTAAGAATAATTGATGCGGATTGCCATGACAGACGCATCTTGCCAAAATAACGACCGCGAATGTTATCCGGTATAATCGGATATAACAAAGCATAAAAGTTGGAAGCAAAAACAGCAATTCCGGTTCCGAAAATAATAATTCCTGCTATAACTGCTTGTTTCATTAAATCATATGGAAAGCTTCCCGCAATTGTTACCAGAAAAAAACCGAATATTGTACCAAATAATCCAATGGTGCCCACTTTTTTCATCCCTAATCGATCTGATACGAGCGCGGCAGGAATCATAATGAGTACCGGCAGAAGATTTGGTAAAGTTAATAGCAGAAGAACAGTAGCGCTTGAAAAACCCAGTCCGGAAAAATATGTGAGCATAAACCCATTGATAAAAAAGATAGATGCCGGAGCACCGGCACACTGGGCATATATAATTGCCCGCATAGCCCTTTTTTTCCGCGGATCAATTTCAGTAAAACTGCTCATAAAAATAGTTATCAATTCTTTTTTTCCAGCCCATTAAGTCAACCTGGCAAAACCGGTATGTGCCACCGGTCCTTTTAACTGTTCAGTCACCCTCTCTTTTTTCAATGCCTCAGATATTCTACAAAAAACCCTGTCTATTGCCTCCCCGTATTTTTCCACTATTTCCTCAGTGTGAGCGAGGGTAGGATATATCATGACTGCTGCAAGAAATCCCTCTTTCAGCATAAGCTGGACATATAGGGTTCTGAGTTCATTTGAGAGATTTCCTTCAAAACTAAAATGAGCCAGACACGGATAATCCTTATCGATTTTAACAGGTAAGTTATACTTATTTCCATATTTTTTCCAATGCTTTTTCACCTGCAGACCGATTTTCTCAACATGAGAAGGAACATTGCTTTTTCTCATTTTCTTAATAGTAGCCAGGGCTGCAGCAGGACCAACTGATTCAGTCCAGTAAGTACTGCTGATAAATGATTTATGAGCGCTCTCCATTGCTTCAGAAGTACCGATAACCGCAGCCATTGGATGCCCGTTCCCAAGGGCTTTTGCAAAAACAGCTATATCAGGGTAAACGCCAAATTTCATATGAGCGCCGCCAAAACAGAGTCGCCAGCCGATAGTTATTTCATCAAAAACAAGAAGACCGCCAACCCTGTGAACTTCATCCCTCACATATTCAAGAAAGCCGGGGTCAGGGTCAAAGTAACGGCATGGTTCCATAATAACACCGGCCAGTTTATCCCCGTACCGTTCTATTACCTGTTTAAATTCTTCCCGGTTATTAAAATGAAAAGTAACCGTGGTTTCCCGCAGTTCCCGTGGTACCCCCAAAGGCTCGAGACCGGGAAGAAGGTGCCCTCGTAGCGTATCTTCCTCTCCCAGGTTAGCCGCGAGATACCAATCATACCATCCATGATAACCGCAGATAGCGATAACCGATCTGTCGGTGGTAGCCCTTATTATTCTTGCTGCCACTGACATAGACTCACCGCCTGTACGGGTAAAACGAACTTGTTCTGCCCAGGGGTGAATATCAAGCAACAGCTCTGCAAGTTCAACTTCTTCAGCAGGATTAAGCGTACTCATACAACCCAGATTGATCCTTCTTTTTACTGCCCTCTCTACATCCCGGTCTCTGTATCCTAATAAACAGGTTCCGATGCCATTTGACGACATATCATAATAGTAGTTCCCGTCAAGATCCCAGACTTCGCAGCCCCGGGCTTCCCGATGATAGGCCGGCCACTGATTTGGAGCATACATTTCCGGTCGTTTACTGAGCAACCCTACCCCACCCGGAATTATTTGTTTTGCCTTATTATAAAGATCCCGGGTGATATTCTCCTTCTTTCTTTCAAGGCCTAAAAGCTGTACCGAATTGTTATAAAATATATCTTCAATGTCATTGCCATTCAATGCAAATATTTCGGCAGCTTCATTAATAGCCCGCAGTGATTCAATACCGATAAGTGTGGGATAACAAGCCGGGGATAGTTTCTCCCAGTTCACGGTTTCCTTTGAAAGCCAGGCAAAACCGTCACCGACAGTAACTGCTTTTCCCCTGATCTCAGAGACCCCAAAGTCACTACCCCACAGGATTTTCTTAGGTCCGAATTCCTCCAGAATTGCAACAATGGATGCTGATTCAGTTACGCCTGAGAGATCGAAAAAAACATTCTCCAAACCACGTAAAGAAGAGATACCACTAATGGTATTCATTGAATGAAATCCTCTTGCCGCATGTGCCAATATAAGCTTTGTATTAGGGAATTTTTCCACTAGCTCCCTGATTTCCTTTTGATTTTCAGGATCTGCCAGGGCTTTGTGTTTTACAATATGCAAAGTGATAACCAGATTATGTCTGTTAGCAAGCTCCCACATCCATTCAGGTGCAAATCCTTTTATTGACGAATCAAAAGTTGGTTTTTCTGAACTAAATGTATGATATGGCTTTAGCCCGGAAATGAAAGGAAGATTAACATATTCAAGCAGCTTTTCCTGCGAATAATCCGGAGAAACAAGGATTTCACCCCGGCAGAATTTTCTGTTATCCAACTGATTTATCAGAAAATCATTCGTTTTATCTATATCACACATCGGTAATCCGATAAAGAGGCCTCCCTTCAATTTTGATTTCCCGATTAAACGCCCTATGAATTCCTTCCAGATATCAATGGTAACTTTTTTTGGACCTTCAGATATTCCACCTTTTCCAGGAAGAGAACAATCCTTTAGCTGCCACAAATGGGCATGCACATCAAATACTTTATCAGGTATAAAATCCTGAATTTTTTCCAGCAATTCCCGATCAGTTTTGGTGAAGGTCCAGTTTTCTATCATTCACTGATATTTTTTATTTAGCACTACTCCTACCCTATTAATCCGATACTAACATCAGCAATTCCCGATACTGTCGGCGAAAGATAGCAGGATCATCAGTAAAATCGGAGAACCCACGCACAGTTTTTGACACCAGTGTATCAAACTGCTCCGGATTAAGCTGCTTTCGTGCCATCATTAGCAGAGCGTAATCTTCCCAGCCTTCACGCTGTGCCTCATACCGCATAGAGCTCCACGGACCGTCAGGACCAGGATAAACAATATACCTGTCACCAACAGGAATGTCATTGGAGTCATCCGGCTTAATGGAATGTTTAAATGGGTCTTTGACAGGGGACCAACTATTTAAAGCCCAATGCAGATATCCCGGCATGTCATACTTTGCACATCCCCACGCCAGAAGCCGGACTCTCAGCAGAGGGAAATCCAGAAGACGATTCATGTACCGCCCGCCAGGTTTACAGCAAGTATAACACCATATTTGATCGCCATTTGACCTGGGTTTATCATAAGCATCAAAATCTCCCTCATATTGTTCAGGTTTGATAACCCACCAATCCACTGCAGAACCCAGGTCGGGAAATTCAACAGCATCAATAATTGGAACACCTGGAAGATATTTGCGAACTGCACAAGCACCAGCCAAATAATCACAAAATGCTCCATGGGTCGGTTCATCAGAAACATGCTGGCACAGCATCCCATACCAACCATGTTTTTCAAGGAAAAACCTCCATTCCGGCAAGAACTGTGCAAGAAAATCCTGTGCTTTCTCACTGGATATACGGACCTCTTGTTCCCATAACTCAGACGAGGGCCAAATATATATTTCTGATTCACCCCATTTTTTACAACTTCCGATATGCCCTCCTTCTATGTGTGTCATTCCAGCATCTATCATAATATGCATTAATCGTTCTAGACGGCTGAAGTCAAAGGTCCAATTGTCATTTGTATCCTTCTTCTTATCCACCAACCTAAGATCAGCCCGGAAAATATTCTGGTGATGTGCAACCATCATTTCTGCATATTTATGGATCATACGCCAATGACCGGAACTCCAAAGTTCCAAACCATGGAAAGAAGCCATATTGTTGATATCATACCAAATAGTTTGGGAAAGGTCTATTTTTGATGGCAGGTGCACAGCAGCTACTTCAAGCTTAACCGGGACAATAACACTTCCGTCCCCAGCCGTGATCCTGACTTTGCCTGAATACCTGCCCGGCAAAGCTGAGTTTGGTATGCCAATGCCAACGTAAAAGGCTGCTGCATCATCCTTCCAGGTATGTGTTCCCTTCTTTATCGGTTCGATAACATCAAAACAACGAAATGGTGCTATTCGTGAGACCCCTTCCGCAACAGGTGAATGCTTACGAGTAGTAAAACCTGTCTCGCCTGTATTGTATTCAACCGGAACGCTGTGAAGCAGATTGACGGAAATATCCTTGAGCCAATGACCTTTTCGATCAACAAGACCATCTGAAGTAAATTGCACTTCTGTGCCCTCTGGCACACCTTCCAGGAGTACTTGAAAACCAGGCCTGCCACCACATGGGGCAAGTAATCTGGCTACCTTAGTCGGTTTTTCCCCTGGTTTGCTGTCGCTGAATAACCAGGTAAGCTGGTCAAAAATGCCGTAGGATATCTTTTCTTCCTTTCTATTATTTGGAGTAAATTGTTCTGCTACAAGGATGTATGGGCTTAAAAAAAATACTATCCCAATAACAATAAATACTGCCCTTTTTATTCTTGATGTTTTTCTCTTCATAAGTTTTTGTCTCTGTTTTTAATAAATCTGTTAAGTTTAATATTTTGTCTTCCCAAATTCTTTAGCTGTTGTTTCCATTGTGGTTTCACCACGAGGATACCAGTAAGGAAAAGCTGTAGAAATTTCAGGCTGCCCATAACGAAATGTGACCCGCCAGAACCCGGCTTCTTCCGGGTATTTCTCCCATTGATCAAACAGGTCAATAAGCCGGGTTTTTGTTTGTTTAAGGGCTGCCATATTTGCCATCTTTTCTTCGCCGGTAAAATCGCTGTCGGAACGGTTACGCCACCAGCATTCGCGCCATAAATAAAATGTTTGCAGGTATAGCGCTGTTTTATTAAAGCCTTCTTTAAATTCGGTATATCGTTTAAGGTCAGGTGCTTTTGACGGCTCGGTTCTGGAAAAGGCTTCCTCCATTAAGCTTACTTTTTTTAATGCCCTTGTGTTGCTGTTCAATAATTCATTCAGAGGTGTTTTTATGTAAGCTGCCTCCATAAACTCATCCCTGGGGGCAAAAACCATGGTCCACTTCAGATAAACAGGATGTGTTATTTCACTGCATGTTCCTATATACTCTTCGGCAAAGGCATCCTCAGTGGCCAGCAATGCCCCGGCTGTTGCTAAAGCATTAGCTGTACCTATGTGTAATGCCGCAAAGTCTTCGGCAATCTTCATCACATCTTCATCCGGATCCCATGCCAGCCTCGATAACAGATAAACATTAGCCTGTCCCGGTGTGAATCCCCTGGTAAACATGCGGAAAGTGTTCCAATGCCCCCGCCATGAAACCGTGTCCTTCTCCGGTGTGAGATAACCCGGCTCATAATCGGGCCATATACAACCTTCCGCCCATGCCCCCCAGGCATTGATGCCTATGACACCATTGTCACGGCAGTCACGCACTACATCTCCCCAGCGCTTCATATAAATAAACAGCCTCGACCAGCCATCGAACTCACGAAAGGTATCAAACAGCACCACCAATGGTTGCTCATGAGCTATTCCATCGGTTATGGCTGTTGTAGTAGGCCAATTGAGGTAATAATCACCACCTGTATTCTTTATTGCCACAATAGCATCTTCCGGAGTATGCCTGGTTATCTTGTTTATACCCTCTGCATCAGAGGCGATCCGCCAGAGTCTGAAAATAATCTTTTTACCGACAGCTTTGCAGGCATTGTGATACATGCTAATCATTTTTCCGGCACCTTCATATCCTTTTTCTCTCCAAAGATTTTTACTTGCATAACCTGCACGAGGGTGTGTTTCTGTGGCAGTTACAATCATCCCATCCAGTGGTACACGTTCAAACAATTCCTTATACCGTGCATTTATAACACGTTCTATATCAGAACTGTCAATATCAATGTCATACAATTTGGCCAATTGGGGTGGAAATTGAATCTCGTAAACCTGCATATAAACATTAACATGTAAAGAGTGTGCATAGTCGCATACTTCGCTGAGATACTTACAAAACACAGCCGAGCGTACACGATGACGATCATCCTGTGGATATACCTGTTTGTCAAGACATTTGTAATCTATGTACTCTTCGACACCAAGATTTAAAAGTGAAAAAGAGTTATAACCCAGACTCACAACATGCCCGATAAGGTTTTTCATCTCATCCACTTCAGCACGCATTATTTCTTCATTCACATAAGGTGGATTGTCTGAGTAATAACCCCGGTCAGGAATGTCCAGCAATTGACCTTCTTCTGAAAAAATGCGCAATGGAAAGGCGGGAGTCTGGTTTACTTCAACCTGCCAGAAACTACTGTCAATACGGATCCTTTCTGCAAGCTTAAACATGCCGAACATTGTTCCTCGCTCATCTCCCTCAACCATCAGGCCTTTACGCCCGTTCAGATTAACAGGTGAAATACGGTATTCCTCCGGTTTTTCCGGTTGCCAGGATTCATCAGACAGATCTTCGCGGCTACCCATCAGTATCAGATTTCCCTCCGGTAATGTAAGATCCGGCGCTAACCAAACCAGTGAGACACTGATATCTTTGGATTGAAGGGAATGGGTCACATACTCACAAGCCAATTTGTAGCCTTCGTCAGCTTTTCTTGCTTCAGGAGCTACAATGGTAACCATGTTTTCTTCAGTGCCGGAATAGCAACCTCCAAGAGATAGGCATACTAACCCAATAATTATAATGTACCTGATTTTCATAATATTCTATATTAATATCACTTTTGGTAACTGCATGGGATCAGGTTTACCGGACCGATCAATCCCGAATTCATCGGTTTCCAACCGGAAGCATCGAAAGGCTGGTAACTAATATCGACAAAGTTTATATCATAGAATTTCTTCCACGGCACCTTTCTGCGATCCACCTCAGCGATGCGGTTAGCCGAAAGATTTGTCACTTCTATCTCGATGGTGTTTTCCCCTTCATGAAGAACATCTCCAATATCAATACGGAACGGAAAACTCCATAAAACGCCCAATAACTGTCCGTTAACACTTATTGATGCACTCTCGCAAACCTTACCAAGATCAAGTAGCCAATCGTCGGCCTGTTGTTCAGGTTTGTCGAATGTAATTGAATATTTTGCTATCCCGGAAAAATTCTTCGTTGTCGAATCGCCAAACTCAGTCCATGAACATAATTGTTCTGTTTCAAATCCAGATGGAAGCACCGGAGCGCCTTCAATAAAATCAACACTCCATTCACCTTTTATTTCATAAGGTTCTCCGGCTACATGAAGGTAATTCCAATTGGTCCCGTTTATCTTTTTATTTGTAAATGTTTGCAGTATACACGATTCACCGGGTTGCAACTGTAAATAGACCTGGGGTGCACCTGCTTCACCCACCTGTAAATCAGCTATTCCACTGCGGGAAGATCTGGGATCAAAGAGTTTAGCTGATTCTGCCTTAACTCCAAGATTAACCCAACCATCGAGTGCCTGTTTACCCGGATTAGTCAGAAAATAGTAATACCCTCCCTTATGAGTGCGTCGTATAAAACTGATCCCTGCATCTGCAACCGGTTCGCGGGAAATATTTACCAGAGAAAGCATTTCTTCAATATTGCCGCCAATCAGGAATCGTCCCTTACCAATATCTGCCTGCCTGACACCTGGAAGGTCAGTATCAACAGGTTTTAATTCAGCCATTGTCGTTCTGAATTGTTCACGCCGGTTTTCCAGATCACCAAAACCCGGAACATCACGAGGAAGGTCTTTCAATACAATGATAGTAGCTCCATTCTTTGCCAGTTCTTTCAGGTTTTCCAGTGTTTCAACAGGCATTTTATTACAATCAGGAACAACCATTACGGGGTATTCCGAATCATTCATTAGAATACGTTTGCCTGCAACTTTTGCATCCGTGAGTTGACGATCCGAGATGTAATCAAAAGTAAATCCCCGGTTCCACATTACTTTAGCAGTATTGTAGAGTGGCGTATCAAACAGCCATTTGTCAAGGTTATGAACCTGTAGCCCTAATCGCATTCCTTCTTTATTGTGCCAAACATCGTAAATAGGAAAATATAACAAAACATCATTAGCAGATTTGCCGGATTGCAGAACCGACTGGCATCTGGCAATATAAGCATTGAGTTCAGGGAAATGGTGCCAAAAGCTGTTGGAAGGCGCAAAATTTGTGGAAGCGTAAAAAAGCCAGCCAGGCCATTGAGCATCAGCCGGCGAATATGCCATACCATGGTAGAACACATGATTAATACCGGAAACCAGCAGTTGGTCTATCTCGGGTTTAACTTGAGACAGTGAAACTTGAAAGTGCTCGTCGAGCCAGGTACAACTCTCTGAGGACACAAGTTTTTTCCCTGCCACGTGAGCGGCAGATGAAGAGAATTTTATCATAAGTGGATTCGGAGGTGTATTATGGAATATCTGATGAAATTCCTGATTCGTACGCAATCCCGGAATCTCAAAGCCGCTTGGTCCGAATATTTCTGTTTCCGGAATATCGGCAGCGGCATAAAGGTCGAGTATATTGCCAGGAGAACCATGCGCCTGGTTGCGTGTAATGCATCCCTTTTCATGAGACCACTTTACCCAGGGTTTAATAAAATTCTCCAGTAAAAGATCAGATTTTGTCTCGTGATAATCGGATTTTATACGGGCTACATAATCATCTGCACCCCTGCCCAAAAGAGCGGGAAGATGTTTGCGCAAATCATACCCCCTGCGTATTTCAAATTCATCGAACAAATCGTCACTCCAATCACCGCCGTATTCAAACGAATCATGATATAAACAGCGTACCATTTCTCCCTGATAATCGGCAAAAGCCTTGTCGAATATTGGTAGATAATTCATCAACGCCCTCTTGGAAAAAGGATTCACGGCATCTCCCTCTCCCCCGGGTGCAGCACGTTTCACATCTCGTCTTGAAAAGCGCTGGGACACAGCAAAAAGCTCCCAATTTCCTTCCGGTGCTGTCCAGTTGATAACACCATCTCCGGAAACTTTTTCCGTAAGATCAACAACCTCGCCCTCATCAGAATAAGCCATTAACGCCTGAAGTGGTATTTCAAATTTATTAATAAAGTTTACTCCTTTTTCAACCTCAAATGTATCTATAACGACCCTGGCATCCTGGTCTTCTACGCTAACCGATGGACCACCAAAGGGCCAGCCGGTTCCGCATGACATGTCAACTCCCATACCGAGCCGTTTTGCTTCAGTCACTGTAAACTGAAGCATTTCCATCCATTCGGGGCTTAAATAATCAATGAAACGTTCTTCATCTCCCTTAACTCCGTAAATCGGAATAACATGCACGCCGCCAATTCCTGCCTTGTTATATGTCTCCAGAAGCTGGGACAGATTTTCTTTATCAACAGCGCTACCCATCCACCACCAATATGTCCAGGGCCGGCATTCGTTGTTCTCAACAGGCAAATTTAATTCTGACTGTTTTTTTTCGGGGGCACATCCCAGTGCCATTACCAATAAAAATAGTATAACGAACATTTTGTAAGTCGCAAAAAAGAATGAATTACTTCTTTTAGTTGATTTGAATAAATACATAATTACTTATAGTTT
>JADFUQ010000278.1 GCA_015222065.1 Bacteroidota bacterium | reverse complement strand
GCTATGCTAAAAGGAATTAAACACGCGACCCTTCGCCTCCCTTCGGTCACTCAGGATCAATTCGACTACAGAGTTTTTCTCAGAAAAAAACTCTAAGTCTCATTGAAATTAAAAACAGTAGTTTTCATAAATGCCATCCTTATCTACCATTTGTAAGACAATCGAATTCTATCAAAATTATCCTGTTTTGTCAATAAATGTTAGATTTCTGGAAATATAATTGAAAAAGACAATTCATATATGTTATATTATTAATGCTCTTGAATTAAAAACCGGGGGAAAAAGTTATTTCAGGTGCTTTATCTTATCCTTAAAAAACATAAGGAATAGGATATTTATTCTTCATTCATTGCTTCATCTTCCAAATTCTTTTCCCTTTTTTAGTGTAAATAATTTACGCCCGGACAAGGTTTTTTATTTATAAAAAGACCCATTGCATATTGATTGACAAATTGCATTTTTGTGCTATATTTATAAGAGGAAACAGAATATAGATTCACTATTATGAAAAGGCAAATTCCGAGTGATCGGAAGACGCAAAACCACGTGATCCACCACCAAACAATGAGGGACAGCCGGGTTGCCAAAAATATTAAAGGTGATCCGGTTATTTTGTTCTCTGGAAAAAATTTTATCCTTTGTTGTCAGGAGACACTTAAAAGTGAAAAAAACATTAACAACCATTTTAGGAATAATTACCATATTGAGTATTAATATAAAGGCAATAAATGCCCAGCAAGGCGGACCGGATGCCTACGGCTACATCTGGACAGATACTAAAGATCCTGACCCCAAAACAACTTATTCCTGGGATGATATTTCCTCAACAGGAACCGATATCGGAACACGTACGGATGACGAAGTAAAAGGACCCTATAATATTGGTTTCACTTTTAATTTCTATGGAAATGACAAAACAGAATTTTATATCGGCAATAACGGGGGAATACTGTTTGATAATATAGCCCTGCCATCTACCAACCAAACAATACCCAATATAACTGCTCCCGATAATATTATCGTCCCCTTCTGGGACAATCTCTACACCGGAGGATCAATTTATTACCAAACAAAAGGAACAGCACCTGATAGATATCTTGTGGTTCAATATGAAGGAATTAATCATTTCAATAAACAAACTAGAGATCTATCTTTTCAAATAATATTATTCGAAACAACCAGTGCAATAAAATTTCAATATAAGGATGTAAATCTTAATAGTAGTCCTCTGAATAATGGTGCTTCCGCAACTGTGGGAATAGAAAATAACACCGGTGATATTGGCCTGCAATATTCCTATAACACCAATTCCCTTGTAGCCGATATGGCTATTCTTTTTGAATGGGTTAATAATAATCCCGATGTCCCCACCCTGGTAAGTCCGGCAGACCTGTTTATTATTTGTACTAATACACCTACTTTTATCGCCCATTATTCCGACCCTGATACAAATCCGGGCCAAATTAATTTTGAAATTGCTTCTGATTCAGGGTTTACTTCTATTCTGGCCAGTGGAAATTCAAACCAGGTTAATAGTGGAAACAATACCTCATGGATACCAGGCAGTAGTATCAGTGACGGAACAAGATATTGGCACGCACAAGCCGAAGATATTCACGAAGCTACTTCTACATGGAGTGATCATCGTACAATAACTATAGAAACAATCAAACCTATTACCGCCTCGGTAACTACACCTGCTAACGGAGGAAATTACAATCAGTATACTATGCCTGCTACCTTTCAGGGTAAAGCAGCTGACAACCCTGGAGGGGTTGGACTAAACGCAGATAGCACTGTCTTTTGCATAAAAAGGGAAAGCGACAATAGCTATTGGGATGGGGATAGCTGGGAACCCTTGCTTACATTACTTTCTACTACCCATAATGCAACCATTGGTAATACGGAAGTGACCTGGAACGATGACATTACTTTACCTTCCTGGACCGATGGAACCTACTTTGTTAAAGCCAGCGCACGGGATAAAGCCACTAATGCTTTTTCAGAAACACAAATAGATTTTACTTTCACAGCAGACTTGCCGGTAATAAACAATCTTACTTTAAATCCTCCCAGCCCTTTTAACGGAAGCCAGAATATCCAGGTAACTATCGATTTCAGTAACGAGATGAATACCTCAATCAATCCTACAATAAAGTTCGGTACATCCGACCCTTTTGAAACCTATACCTTAAGTACGGCGGGCGTATGGAGCCAGGGAGTAGGATACGATATTTATACTACCACAATGACTACAACGGAAATTACTACCGCCGGAAGCGGAAATTATCATTTTAACATTAGCGGGGCAAAAGATGAAAGCGACCATACTATGCTGGTAGATAAAAACTTTTCTTTCATCATTGATACAGTAAAACCGGTAATAAGCAGTCTTACCTTAAATCCTCCCAGCCCTCTTAACGGAAGTCAGGATATCCAGGTAACTATCGATTTTAATGAAGAGATGGATACGTCGGTCAATCCGACAATAAAATTCGGAAAAAATAATCCTTATACGAATTATACTTTAAGCACGGCAGGCATATGGAGCCAGGGAGCAGGATACGATATTTACACTACCACAATGACTACAACGGAAATTACTACCGCCGG
>JADFUQ010000277.1 GCA_015222065.1 Bacteroidota bacterium | reverse complement strand
ACAGGAGGCCTGAATTCATCAATTTTCTTAAATTATCTCTTCTTGAAGAGTACAATTCCGGATTGAACATAGGATTTTGTTTTTATTAATAACTTATGATTTTCACTAATTAAGGTATAAAATTAATATTATATTCCGGAAAGAAAAAGGTGAAATTGCCTCATTAAAATTTCTTCATGGTTTTCGCAAGTAACGTCTTTCCCATCAAATTTTAATTTAAAAAATGTTTAGTGAAAAATATATGCAATTCATCAGTCGGTAGTTCACAGCCTGCAGTCGGCAAGAAAGTAAATAACAATAAAACAATTATAATACAATGTCAACTGGATTTAGAAACTTAACTGTATATATACCAAAAGAAATTTTTAATGATTTTAATAAACGATCTGAACAAATCGGACGATTACTTAATCACATGATTCAAAATCCTGAAAAGTATAGAGATCATCTATAAAGTCCGAAAGTTCAAATAAATATTAAAAATCACAAAAAACAAGCACCCCCGTACAGTCATCCTTCCTTACGGGGCAGGCAAAATACAAATAAACCCTGTGGAATTCACAAAGTGATATATTTAATAAGATAGTGAATAAAATTCCCTGGAAAGATTTAATAATTTGGGCAGCTATTGGTGGTTGTATTTATTTCCTTTGGAAGATTCCTCAGAATAATAATTCACGGAGAGAACGAAGATTTTCAAATAGAATCCATTCCTGATAGCCCCCACTTTATGAAATCTGTTTTTTTATTTGGGAATAATTCGGAACGAAAATTTTATCTCTTTTTTTGGTGAAATAATTTATTGCAGTATATCGGGATATACCTCGATATTATTTCGTTTGATTGTGTTATTATCGCGATATATTGGGATACTATCAATCATCTCCACAACTTTGATATTGAATATTACTTAAATGCCTTAAATTGTACTGTTTAAGACATTTTCTGTTTTCCTACCCTACTGCAAATTGCATTTGTGTCCTTACTATAAGAAGAATTCTGCAAATACCCCACAAAGATTTAAACTGATAAGGTTTGAATAATTTATTGAAATGTTGTAGTATTACATATGTGTTACTTATTTGGACATATGTATTAGATTTCGATATATTTATTAACATACCTTGTAATAGTTTGTAAAATGTAAAATTGACTATTTCTTTTTAGCATTTATTAATATGGAACTAAAAGTTGCGAAGATATTTAACCATGAAAATAGGAATATAGATCATATAGAAAGTGCAGATGTAATAATACTTCCTGAAAATGGTAGTAAATATGTAACATCTTTTTTCACATATGAAAATATTGAGGAGAAACAGTATCAGAATAAGCAATGTGGAGATTATTTTGTGTGCCTTTAGTTTTGAGATAAAAATATGGTGCTTGTGGAAGAATGTATTTTAATAATTATTCAACGGGTGATCCAACATCTCATGGATGAGGGAGAATTTCAGGAAGCATTTAAGCAGTTATAATGTCACCCAATTATTTTAAACTAAAGAAAATAACAATAATGGCAGTACAAACAACCTATTCAAAATAAAATTCTCAAGAAATGCCAAATGGTGCATAAATTTAATATCAGTGACAAATCCTTTTAATAAGTATTTGATACAAGTTTACGATGAAAATACCGTCGAAGTGAAACCAAAAGATAAGGCTCAGATTAATAGTAATTCTCAGGGATTTTGTATTCGAAAATCGCTCTAAGCTCAGATTGAAAAAACTAGGAGAAGGATTATTTTTTAAGAAACTATAATTTTCAGACTAAATATGGGACTGACGGGCCGGAGCTGTGTAAGGAAAAATCCAATGGAATAAATGAAATCCCATCCCAGTATCCCATTGCCAAAAACTTATAACCGAGAATGCATCGGCTTAATACGTGATCCCATACTCTCGATACTTTTTCAATATACCTGCCTGTTTTGGGTAGGGTACTGTCATCAAACACAAGGCACCTTATTGCAGTGCTGTCTTTTTCTCCATTTTTATCTGCCATTTTTATAAACTTTGAAGAAAACAACCACAGAATCATTCTCCAGCAAATTCCCTGGTTATTCTTCAGCCGGTAAAAGGTATCCTTACTGGCTTCAAAATGACTTGCCAGAATACTGCCAGTCAAAGAATGTACTGTTTTCAAGCCAAGGAAAGGCAAACAGATCAAACAAGAAAAAATCGATTCAAAGCTATAACCTCTTAGTTTTAACGGGTTTAGGCATTTGCACAAGGCCGAAGATGAAAAACATTTCAATGAACCTAAAATAAAATCCGGTTCAAGCCACCTGGGGGTAAAAGTTTTTTTTATTCTGAAATCTTATTTATATCTTTGTTTTGCAACATGATGATTTGTGTTTGATAACATTGTTAATATACTCAAATTCTGTATATTAACCTAATTATCATGCTGCTTTTTATTAACTTAATTTTTTGTTTTTCAACGTTTTACTTAACTGCGTAACTTTAGTTATTAATCATAAAAACTGTAAACATGAAAACAGAAGAAGTTAAAAACAGGTATGAACGGCAACTTCTACGCATGCCTAATGTTGTGGGGGTCATGTCAGGTTATAAGATCAGGGGTGGGGAGAAAAAAGATGAATTAAGCGTAGTTTGCCTGGTGGAAAAGAAACTGGCAAAAGATGCCTTAATGAAAAAGGAGTTGATTCCCGGCACCATCCAGAATGTCTCTACAGATGTTATCCAGGTGGGTAGACTAAGGGCATTTTCGATTGATAAAAAAGCCAGGCACAGGCCTTGTCCCATGGGAACTTCAGGAGGACATACCCAGGTCACTGCCGGTACTAATGGGGAGTTGATCAATGACCGGAGCACAGGGAAAGTTTGTATTGGTACCAATAACCATGTAGGGGCTAACTCCAATGATGCTGATATCGGTGATCCCTATCTTCAACCTGGTGTTTATGATGGCGGGAGTTATCCTGATGATGTTATCGGACATTTGCTACGATTTGTTCCTATTGTATTTATTGATGTGCCAGGCGGTTGTGGTATTGCCAGGTTCTTTAGTTGCATCTTGAACCTTTCAGCCAGGATTATTGGAAGTAAAACAAGGTTGCAGCCTATTAACAGAGCACTGCAGTACAACCTTGTGGATGCAGCTATGATCGAGGTAGATCCCCAAGATGTAAAATCAGAGATAGTGGATATCGGTATACCTAAAGGGACAAGGCAGGGCCAGCTGGATATGGTTGTACAGAAGTCAGGCCGGACTACCTGTCATACTACCGAAGGCATCATAACCGGTATCGATGCTACTGTAGGACCAGTGAGTTACGGTCCCGGGAAGTATGCCTATTTCAGGGACCAGATTATCATCAGTAAGGAAGGATTCTGTGCAGGTGGAGATTCCGGAAGCCTGGTTCTCGATAATGAGGGTTATGCAGTAGGAAAGCTATTTGCCGGGAATGAAACCGAGAATATAACTATTGCAAATCACATTCATCACTATCTGGATCTGCTGGATGCAAACCTGGTCATAGAATAATAATGGCAGATGAGTTCCATAGATGACGTAAAAAGGATCAAGAAGAAATATGAAAAGAAGTTGATGCGGAAGAAAGGTGTATTGGGTTGCGCTGTTGGGTATAAGCATGTTGCTGGAAAAAAAACGGACCAGATCTGCATTGTATATTATGTAAACAAGAAAAAACCTGAGGATCAGCTTAGCAAATCAGACATGGTCCCGCGATTCATAGAGGGAATTCCTACGGATATCATTGAATCTGGTGAGATCCGTGCCCTGTAAGAAGTGGAATATTAAAACTAAATCATCATGTCAACACCTTTTGAAATCAAATTAAAATCTATCAAGGTAATTGAAAATAGGACCCTTTAACAAGAGAAAGGCTTAAATGCGGTAATCGCAACTCTCCATTATCCCTCACCGGGGAAAGTAGGTGTGATCACGACCAGAAAATGTCAGTTAGAGGATAAAGTCACTTAATGATTATACAACTAGGGATCCTATTTTGCATTTTTTATTTAAAGAAGACATATTGGATAGTGCGATTCTGGAGATTGAAATCACTTCGATGAAAAAGGTTAGCAAATTATTGAAGTTTTTGCATACCCTGTTAAATACGATATCGAATGTGGCAATAAGCAGTAAGTGGCGAGAGTCTCACGTTAATTTAAGAATCAAACTTAGTTGTAAAAATTGTCCTGAGCTAATTTATAGAACTTCACAACCTGGCTTGTTATAATAAATCCTCAAAAATGAGGATTGTAAATCTTAATAATTGATAATAACTTTATAATCATCACTCTTTCACGTCACTTCTCTACAAGCATCATCACAGCTAATTTT
>JADFUQ010000276.1 GCA_015222065.1 Bacteroidota bacterium | reverse complement strand
TTGCCCGCCCTGTGTAATTGCGTTGCACCACTTCGTGGATTACACAGGGCAAGCAATTTCACAGGGTAAACCTCCTTACGGGGGGGCAAGCAAAGATACACAAAAGATAAGGCAATGGAAATAAACCCTTTGTGAATCTTAGTGAATTAGAGGTATTTTCTTTTTTTGACTTTTCGGAGTGGACTCAAACTTGTTGTTCATTAATAACGTAATTAGTTATGTCATTTTTTCCCATTTTTTACAACCACCATATATGCTTATTAGAATACTTTCATTAAATTTCGAAGATAAAGTATAAAAAAACGCTCCAGCATGAAATCATCTCCCCCGATACAATTATCAGCCTGTTTTACTAAACTAAGTCTTATTATTATGTTTTTTGCTATAGGGAATTCAACTCTTTTAAGCCAGTCACAGCAACAACCTCTTACTTCCATTCTTCAAACCATTGATGTGTACACCAAAGAAATTGACATCATCTATACCGTACATGATCATTTTGAAGCACCTAACTGGACTCTGGACGGGCAATATCTGATCTTTAATAGTCATGGAAAACTCTATAGGATATCATTAACCGGTGGAAAACCGGCTTTGATCCAAACAGGATTTGCCGACCGTTGCAATAATGACCATGTATTATCACCCGATGGCAGCCATATTGCTATTAGCCATCACTCTGTAGAGGATGGTAATTCACGAATTTATGTTGTACCACTTACCGGTGGTATTCCACAACTCATTACTCAAAACGGGCCATCATACCTTCATGGCTGGTCGCCCGATGGTAAACATTTGGCTTATTGCGCACAGCGAAATGGTGAATATGATGTTTATACTATATCCATCGATATGGGTGAGGAAGTACAACTTACCTCAACTACCGGTCTGGATGATGGTCCGGATTATTCACCTGACGGTTTGTATATTTACTTCAATTCTGTACGTACAGGCACAATGCAGATTTGGCGTATGCTTACTAATGGTTCAGAGCAGACACAGCTAACATTTGACAACAAAAACGATTGGTTTCCCCATCCCTCACCAGACGGCAAATGGATACTGTTTCTTTCATATGAACCGGAGGTAGATGGGCATCCTGCTAACAAACCGGTTGAATTAAGGATGATGCCGGTAAAGGGAGGCAAACCGGAAACTGTTATTAAACTTTTCGGGGGGCAGGGAACCATCAATGTCCCTTCCTGGTCACCCGACAGCCGGAAGGTTACTTTTGTTGAATATCAGATCGAAAAAAACGATCTTTAATCAACAATAGGGCGAATTTCGTAATGGTACACCCGAAATTAATCCAATATTGACACTCCTTCATTTATAATCGCTAAAAACTTTTATTTTCAAAATAGTTAACTAACTGTTTCATAAAGTCAATGCGTTGATCTTTTTTAATAATCGTTTCAAAAGGAAAACCGAGTACCACTGTTTTATATTCGCCTTTAAAGCAAATCCCGGCGCTTGTTTTGTTTTCCCCGTAACGAAAGGCAGTAATGGCTCCCTTACCAAACGGCTCAATGGCATCCGGTGCTTCAACTATATAAATATCAGTATTATATGATGTATTAAAGGTCCATTGACCATTAAATATTTGCCGGGCATAATCGGTGGAATACACCTCTCCGTTTTTTACAGCATGGTTAGTTCGCCAAGAATAGTGCAATACATTTTCAGCAAATTTTTTAGCCAGGGTATCCCCTCTCAGAATATAATCCGAAGCAATATAAGCACCCGAAATAAACAGATTTCCCCCGGATTCAGTACACTGTTTTATTTTTTGGCGAACTCCCGGCGCAAAAACTTTATACTTAATTATAGAATTATCTTTAAAAGCGTATGTGCCCTTCTCTTCTCCATAAATTATATCAACAAAGTTAAATGGTTCCGGATTGTAAGTATCATTCGAGAAAACCTCATCACTTATTGACACAAATGAATATCCGGCTGCCAAAATAGCTTCCCCGTGTATATATGGGAAATCAAAACTATTTCCGGGAATTATTTTCCCTTCAATATCTCCATAGCTTGCTCCCCAGCCCGGACTATCATCATCTAACCAGGGAGATTCACGATCAAAATCATGAGGTGCTCCTGTATATCCCAATTCATATTTGTATGGCACACCCTGATCGTTCCACCATCCAATCCCTGCCATTTCAATATTATCAACTATAGCAGGACCGCAAACACGGTCAAAGCCATTTACCACAAGTGCAATTTTATCACTCCCTTCTATAAATCCCGACGAAAGGATCTCACCCGGGAAGCTCTCACCTCCACTGTTAACCGCAGATACTTTGAAACTGTAAATCCGACCATAGTCATTCAATGTTAGTACAACAGAAGTATCTTCAACAATAACCCCATTATCAAACCCCATATTTCCATCACGTTTGTAAAGCTTGTACTTTTCAGGTTTTGCAGTAGGTTCAAGAGTATCCATAACAGGCCTCCAGCTTAGCCGTATAGTTTTATCTCCAATATGAGAGATAGAAAAATTATCAACCGGCAATGGTTGTACCACATAATCCCGTCCTTCCTGGTAAGCAAGAAATTTGAGCATACCTTTGTAAATAGAACGGCTTACTGCAAACCGGAAACGCGGGTCAAGACCAAAGTGCATATCCGCCAGGTTCTGGTGCGACATTAATTCTAATAACATTGTAGGAACATTTGCCCTCCATGCTTCGGAATATTCTTTATTCCATAAACCACGACGGGTCCATTTGGAATTAAACAGCATACGAATGTCATTTACAATCTCAGATTGAATAATATCCGAAAGGTCCCGGCTGGTCATTTTCGATTGTCCGCCCGGAAAGATTCCCTCATCCCTGACGGAGCTATAAATACCCAGCGTACCAATAATAGAATCATTAGACGTAACACCTGCATCAGTATGAAAAGCAAATGACAGATCCACAGGAATTTTAAGTCCTGTTATATCACGATGATCCGTAGGTCCATCAGGGCTTCCCATCAGGTAATTCACCCATTCCCCGCGCGACTGGTAATCATCATTGTAATCATTCTTCCCGCTGTTAAGGTTATAAACCAAAGTGTCAGGCATACCGGCATACTGCAGCCAATACCTGGCTGCCTCCATATACCTTGGCTTATGACTTAACTTCCATCGAAAATCATTGGGATTGGTTTTCAGATTATCTTCAGATTGCCGGTTTTGTCCTTTTTTCAATGACCATTGATTAGGCATCAATTCATCAGAAGGTCTCCTGGCTACATTTCCCATACCGCCTCCAAATTTTATTGCATCACCGGTTATCCACCCGGATTCTTTACTTTCAGTAGAAACCCTGACACACCCAATATCCGGATTTATACCTTTTACAAAATGAAATGTCCCAAGATAAATCCATGTTCCGCCTCCCATTTGCTGATTCAGAAAAAATTCAGTTTTCCCGCCTGTATGATAGACGGAATATTTCACATCTGATACATTCATTTTACCCTGTGCATAACTGATATATACCGCATAATCGCCATCTTCCGGGATTTCAGGTAAATAACTCAGATACGCAGAATCGCTATTTGATGCTCTGAACCTGAGGTGACTACCCATAGCAAAAGGGTTTTCTCCTGACATTAAAGTGTCTTTCCAAACAAATCCAAAACCTGTAATTGTATCCGGTTTAATCCCATATGCAATAATTTCAGAGTTGTCAGTTACCACATCATTATCAACTATCACTTCCCTGGTCTGTATATCTCTTTCTCGGGGTAAAAACGTAGTAGCTCCTGCATTTTCAAGCATAGGAACGATATAAGGCAATACAAATGTCATGGGGAATATATCTTCCACAGTAGTATGCAGCCGGGCGCGTTGCCATTCCCAACGATCTAATTTCGATTCATAATAATAACCATGACTTGGCCATAAAGCAATATTTCTGTTATACAAGCCATATTCAGGTTCAAATTCCCCAATTTCTCTTATCAAAGGAACGGGTCTTCTCTTTTCCCTGGATAATCTGGAAGAATCGACAGCCAATTCTTTTTTAAAATAATTAGGGATCAAATTTTGGAACAGTTGACCATCAGTATTTAATTGAATATTGTATTTACGAAAGCGCCATCCCAGTTGATCTTTTAATGACTGAACTACCTCCCTATAGTCTTTCTCCCTAACAGGAATATAGGATAGTGTCTTGTTAAAAAACAGCTGTACAAGGAGTTGCTGAGGCAGAACAGAGACAGAATCAATGGTTATTTCTCCCAGATGTTGCCAT
This sequence comes from Bacteroidota bacterium, assembly GCA_015222065.1. Lineage (GTDB taxonomy): Bacteria > Bacteroidota > Bacteroidia > Bacteroidales > VadinHA17 > JADFUQ01. The sequence goes on along the minus strand of JADFUQ010000276.1, from coordinate 6,217 downwards.
TCCTTAAAACAGGAATTCCAATTTTCAAGCTTCCTGTCAACTTTTTGTGTCAATCTCAACTGTTCTGTTGACTGGGCTGAAAGGGATAAAGAAACTATTCCAAAAAGTGTTAACCCTATTGCAAACTTATGGATATGGGATGGAATTTTGTACATAAGGTTCAGGTTTGAGGTTTGAAGATGTTTGAGGTTTCAGAAATTATTTATACAGATAATAATTTTTTGACAGTGTCCTGAAATTTTCTACATCCTTATTCATAATTGGTTCGATATCGGAATATTTATAATTCTTAAAGAAAGCTTCCCTTATTTTTGATGAACCTGTCACTTTATCGAACATATTATGCCTTGTTTTTGATAATGCATATATATCTATATCAGGATACATAGTATGATGCACATCCATAAACATAAACTGTAATCCCATCAGATTAAATTTATCCGCATCAATAATATGTATTTGAACACCTTTCATTTCTTTCTTTGCCCACTTACCATAATATGGTTTAAATACAACAGGACGGAAAATCACACCTTTCAAATCAAGAGCATTTATTACATCTGCCAGCTTAAAAGGATCAATCCATTCGGCGGCATATATTTGAAAAGGAAGAGTATAACCAACACCTTCGGTAAATACGCCAAGTTCTCCCATAACCCCTGTTGCAACATAATATGGAGCAGAATAAGCATGTGGAATATGAGGAGATGAAAGAACCCATTCCAGTCCGGTATCTTCAAATTTCATTTTCCGTTTCCAGGCCTTCATTGGTACAACAGTTAATTTACAGGATTTTTTACCTGCCAATAATTTTTCTTTGTTTATCAAATTTGCCAGTTCGCCGCAGGTCAATCCGTAAACATAAGGAATCGGGAAAGCACTGACTATTGAAAAATATCCCTCCTCAACAATAGCTCCTTCAATTTTTTTCCCACCTAACGGATTTGGTCTGTCGAGCACAACAAAATGGATATTATTTTCAGCAGCAGCTTCCATTGCATAACCCATAGTACTGATAAAAGTATAGGACCGGCATCCGATATCCTGAATATCATATACAAGTACATCAATATCTTTTAGCATCTCTGGAGTAGGTTTTCGGGTTTTGCCATACAACGAATATACCGGCAACCCTGTCTTTTTATCGGCATAAAAACCAACATGTTCTCCTGCGGAATAATCGCCACGAACCCCATGTTCAGGGCCATACATTGCTACAAGGTTTACTTCCGGAGCTTCATACAGAATATCAATTATTGATCTTAATTTTGAATCAACACCGGTTTGATTAGTTATTAATCCGACTCTCTTACCTTGCAGAACCTTATAATTATCTGACATTAAAACCTCAAGTCCGGTTTTTACCTTTGGCTGGGATTTAATATCTGTAATAAAAATAACTCCCGTAAACAAAAAGAGAAATAGTATTTTTTTATGCATATCGAATTTGTTTTTAAATAATTAATCCCATCTTTCCATTTTTCCATTTTTCCATTTTTCTTATGCGAACTTTGCGCCTTCTTTGCGATCTCTGCGGTTAGTTTTTCTTCACTCTTTGCTCTATGCTCTCTGCTCTTTGCTCTTTTTAACACCAAAACCCGGATCGATTTTAATAAACCACAGAGCTGCGAAACTCGGGATTGTACATATTATAACATAAATAAAGAAATGATGATAACCCAGAAACTCCTGTATCGCTCCACTTATCATTCCCGGTATCATCATCCCCAGCGCCATGAATCCTGTAGCAATAGCAAAATGTGCTGTTTTATACTCTCCCTGACCGGCTATATACAACATATAAAGCATATAACCTGTAAATCCAAATCCGTAACCAAATTGCTCAATTGCAATACACGCGTTAACCACAATTAGATTATCCGGAAGCACATAAGACATAAAAATATAAACTACATTCGGAACATTAATACTTACAGCCATCCACCATATCCATTTTTTCAATCCATTTCGTGAAGCAACAATACCACCCAGTATTCCCCCTACCATTAATGCTATAAGACCAACTGTACCATAAGCAAAACCCTTTTCAGTCAATGATAATGCCAATCCCCCGTTTTCGCTGGAATCAAGCAAAAAAGGAGAGGCCATTTTTGTCAGTTGTGATTCTGAAAAACGGTAAAGCAATAGAAAAAAAACAGAAGGTATTATTCCTTCCTTTTTGAAAAATGTTGCAAATACATGAAAATAAGAACCCTCCTGTTTCTTGTTTTCCCTGTTATCTGATTCTGGAGAAGGAAGAATATATTTATGATACAGACTAAGCAACAGGAAAAGTATCCCCAAAAAAGCAATTGATACTGACCAGCTAAACGGTACGTCCCCTGCTTTTGCATCAAACCTGGCCTCTGTAGTTTCTTTAAGATTTGGTTTTACTTTAATAATTGCTTTTCTTGGAACGTTCCAATTATTTTTATTAAATTCAAATAATCCGCTACTTGCTAAATAGATATCCTTGCTTCCTTTTTTTTGACCGAATGTCATCTTGACAACCTCATCATCTTCAGGTGGTGCTGATAAAGTAAAAAAGATAACTGTAGAATCACATGGATCAGCATCGTCTTCATTATAAAGGGGTACTTTAACCTCTTCAGGAAAAACAAGAATTACCGGCTTGCCGTCTTCTTCAACAATCTCAATATCCTCTTTATGGACTGTATCTGTAATTTGAGATTGCGGAACTGCCCTGATATTGACCTTTAAGGTATCTAACCCTGTATTATCCAATATTAAACCGGTAATGATCACTAACAGGCCAAGACCTGCAATCATTGCCAGCCTGTAGAAAGTAGCACGAATTCCCGTAAAAAAAGCCTGGGTGTGTTCATCCAGGGCAAGCATATAGAATCCGTCTGCTGCAATATCATGAGTTGATGAAACAAATGCCATCACCCATAAGAACATAAGTGTAACGGGGAACCACCATGGCAAGTGCAGTGCAAATGATACTCCAAAAAATGCCAGTGCCAATGCCAACTGCATCCATACAATCCATTTTCGCTTTGTTGCATAAATATCTACAAACGGACTCCAAAATGGCTTTATCACCCATGGCAGGTATAGAATACTTGTCCAGAATGCAAGAGATGCATTTGAAACACCAAGGGTTTTATACATGTCGCTGGCAACAAACATTACAATTATGTATGGAATACCCTCAGCGAAATAGAGGGATGGTATCCACGACCAGGGATTAGGATTTGATTTGATTTTTAGACTCATGGTTTTGGTTTTGTTCCGTGTTACGAGTTACGAGTTGCGGGTTTTTAATATAATTTCTTCAATTTTGAACCGGGATAATAATGATATACAATGTTTTTTGTTTCATAACCGTTTAATGCCATGCCCAGTGCACCTATCTGGCATAATCCGGCACCATGTCCCCAGCCAGCTCCTTTAAATATAAACTCATCAGGATAATCTGACCCTTCCGGTTTTACCTCTTCAATAATAAATGCTGAACTAAATAAGAACATCTTATGAAGAATACGACGAACTTCATAATCTTTCTCAATAATAACAGACCGTGGATTATCGTTACTATCAATATATTTGATCTCAAGTTCCAGCATTCTGCCGCTTCCGGCTCTTTTCAGCGGGATAAGTGATAATACAGCTTTTACATTTAGTTTAAGCTTTTCATTTATATTTTTTACAAGTTCCTGCTGTGAAGTTTTTATTGTCCAGCGAAAATATTTTCCTTCTTCATCAACATTACCAAGGTATTTTTTAAGCTGATTTTCCGGGATATAATGAGGACTGCAAAAAGTGCGTGGTACACTGTTCACCCATTTCTTCATTTCCAGTTCCTTTGTCAGGTCAACATCAAATTTTTCTTTAGCGTCAGGGATGTTTTGCATATAAGGTAAAGGCGTATCTTCCCAAAGATTCTCAAATTTCTCTATAATGCCACCACATGATTTTGAATAGCGGGCATCGCAAATTTTACTATCATACATTAAAACCTGCCCACGGGTGTTCATAGCTCCTGCTTTTGACTGAGTAGTTAAATTGTTTATTCCCTGGTATCTCTGGCAGCAATCATCATTACATACATCAAAACCAAGATTAACATGTTTTTGTTCAATATTGGCAAGCATCCATGATCTGGCAACTATTGTCTGGGCTTCAATAAATGCTTCAGGACATTCAGCACCCATTTCAGATGTAGCCACACAGGCAAGATAAAATTCCAGTGGTAGTTCATTGACAAGAAGCAGTGAATTGTCAACAATTTCAATTTCAATGGTATAAGGCAGTTTTACACTTATTTGCTTTGCCCAATGAAAACCTCGTCCTGCGATAACAGGTTTCACCAGAATAAATCCATCATTTTTGGTTTGGATAAACTTAAGGGTTTTTACAGATTCAACTCCTTTTTGTCCTTTCAGTTCAATCCCCGTTTCATTCACAGAAATTTCAATTTTTTTGTCAGATATCAGAACAGTCTGAGAATTATTTATTAAAATTGATGTGGAGTGTAAGTCTGATATCTCAAGTGAAAGAGAGTTTTGCTTGTCTTCAGGCAGGATTATTCCAACCCGCAATAATGGTTCTTTATCTGGTATAACTCCCGGTATTAACATAAATTATCTTTTATTATAGGTTAGCCATGCATCTACACCTGCTCCTATTGCCGGTGCTTCCCTCAACTTTGAAATTGTAATGAAATCTTCCCTGAATCTCCCATTTTGTAAATACTTCTTTTTAAGCCGGTTTTCGTTATTCTTATTTAATAATTCCGATAATCTTTCAATAATCCGGCTCCACAACAAAGGAGTTGGTTTTGAATCATCAAGTAAATCACCAAGACGTTGTCCGACGATTATACGATCCAGAAGTATACCTCTGTATTTATGATCCTTTTTGGTTAATTCCCTGGCAGGATTAACAAACGAAAAGAGTCCTGACCAGCCCGAATATATTGTTGTAATACGCTCATATATTAATGTGGCGATATAGATGCTGACATCATTTATCGTATCAACCGCGGCTTTATCATCTGATAAAGCTTTTTCGAGAATTTGTGGCGGATAAATATGGTTATTATTTAATTCTTCGACAGGAATATTGCTATAACGGCTATAAATGAATTGTATTCCTGCTGCAGAGGCATACCGTTCAAAAGATATTCCCTTATCACATTGCATTTCCCAGGCTTTTGCAATCCAGCTTTTAGCCTGGTCGAAAGGAATAAGTTTCTCTTCCAGTTTCAGCGCATCAGCAACACCGGTTCCTCCACCCAGGTAATAAGCGTTTTGTACATCTTTAAATAATCCATCTTCCGAATATTCTTCGCCCAAACCACAATAATCTGCATCGCTACCAATATGGGCGATCGGAGAACCCAGAACCAGGTTTTTTTCATTAATTCGTAATTCTATGAATTCTGAAAATCCCGGCATCCGTGGACCGTTTGCAATTGTCGCAATACCGCGTTTATCAGCAGTCTTCAGACCCGGCATTCCTATTCCGATAAGAGCTTTCTTTTCAGGAAATTTTTTCAATAACCCGATAATTACATCAGCCGTTGCGTTCATATAAACATCACCCTGCTTTTTTTCCTCATTAGTAAGATGAATCTCTTTATTCATCTCGCTCAGTTGGGTTTTGATATCAACAGGAGTATAACCGGAATTATGATCCGGGTAATCAGAATATTTTTTCTGCAGGTTAATATCAGATATTTGAAACAGTTGTGTTTGTTCCCGGTAAGTAATTACCCAGCCACTTACTTTTGTGGCTCCACCATCTATTCCTATTAAAAGTATGTTTTTCAAAATAAGTTACTAAAGTTGGAAATAACTAAAATTCTTATTGGGTATAGCTTTTGATATCTTCTGGTCTTTTTTATTTGCTTTTTTTGAATATCGAACACCGATTAATGATTTTTGATTTACAACAAGGTGAATTTATGATTGAAGATTATTTTTTGTAGTTTCAATACTCTTTACAAAAATTGAAATCAGCTCATTATTTTCCTTTTTTGCTTTAATTATTTTCTTTTCAGTTTTATACAATTTACTCAGATGAATTATTTTAAGACAAACAAATGTCTCCCGCAATTCCTTCAAAATTACTTTCATTTTATGAATGAAGTCTTTTCTTGATTCCGTACTTTGTGCTTCTCCGTAATTCAATGAAACTGATGTTCCGGAACGAACTAATTGTCCGGACAAATGATTTCCTGCTTTTGAAT
>JADFUQ010000275.1 GCA_015222065.1 Bacteroidota bacterium | reverse complement strand
TTCCAGTCTTCCAATAATTGTTTAACAGCATTAATATTCCTATTTTTAATCTTTTGCTTGAAATTGATACAATACTTAAACAATTCTTATTATGAATATTTACAAACCATTAGCAAACCGTTATGATGCAATAAAATACAAACGGTGCGGAAACAGCGGCATACTGCTACCACAGGTTTCATTAGGATTATGGCATAATTTCGGAGATGTTGATTTATTTGAAAATTCACAGGAAATAATTTTCAGAGCTTTCGACATGGGTATAACACATTTCGACCTGGCTAACAATTATGGTCCTCCACCCGGATCGGCTGAAGAGAACTTTTGTAAAATTTTGAAAAAACATCTGGCTCCTTATCGTGATGAACTTATTATTTCATCAAAAGCAGGATATTATATGTGGCCGGGACCCTATGGTGAATGGGGTTCGAAAAAATATCTTATCGCGAGTCTCGATCAAAGTCTGCAACGAATGGGATTAGATTATGTTGATATATTTTATTCGCACAGGCCTGATCCAGTGACTCCCCTGGAAGAAACAATGGGGGCTCTTGCACAGATTGTCAGGCAGGGAAAAGCACTTTATGTTGGTTTATCCAACTATGATGCGGAAACAACCAGGCGAGCCACTGAAATTCTTAATTCCATGAACACTCCCTGCCTTATCCACCAACCACGATACTCTATGCTTGACAGATGGGTTGAAGATTCATTGCTTGATGTTCTGGAAGAAAAAGGAATTGGATGCATTTGCTTCTCCCCGTTAGCACAGGGTCTGCTAACTGATAAATATCTGAAAAACATACCCGGAAATTCACGTGCAGCTAAACCCCATGGGTTCCTTCAAAAAACCACAATCACCCCTGAACTACGGAAAAAAGTTTTTAAACTGAACACTGTGGCTGTTCGCAGAGGACAATCCCTTGCTCAAATGGCTTTGGCATGGATACTAAAAGATGATAGGGTAACATCTGTACTTATTGGAGCCAGTAGTGTTGGTCAACTTGAAAATTCTCTTAAGTGTTTAAATAATACTACTTTTGCAAGCGAAGAACTGGATGATATTGAAAAAATACTTGCGGTATAGAGAATTATGAAAAAAATATTTATCGGGTTGTCCGGAGGGGTTGATTCCAGTGTTGCAGCATATCTTTTAAAAAAGCAGGGATATGATGTGGAAGCTTTATTCATGAAGAACTGGCACGATACAACAGGTGTGCTTAAAGGTAACTGTCCCTGGGATAATGATATGATGTTTGCTGAAATGGTTGCTAACAAACTTGATATACCATTTCACTATGTCGATTTAAGCAAAGAATACCGTGAACGTGTGGTTGATTATATGTTCGATGAATATAAAGAGGGTCGAACTCCAAATCCTGATGTGCTGTGTAACAGAGAGATAAAGTTTGATCTTTTTGCCAGGGAAGTGAGAAGACTTGGCGGAGAAATGGTAGCCACAGGTCATTACTGCCGTAAAGATGAAATCAAATCAAACAATAAAATAATATACAGATTACTTGCCGGTGTTGATAAGAACAAAGACCAGAGCTATTTCTTATGCCAGATATCCCAGAAACAATTAGCATCTGCTCTTTTTCCCCTGGGGGATATTACAAAACCCGATGTAAGGAAAATTGCTTCGGATCTTGGCCTGGCAACTGCAAACCGTAAAGACTCTCAGGGTATCTGTTTTGTTGGAAAAGTTGACCTGCCGGTATTTCTCCAACAACAACTTGCTTCAAAAAAGGGTGACATTATTGAAATTCCATTTGGTTATTACGTCAACATTATTAAATCTGATTCTCTTGAAGATATTACCAAAGATTATTTGTACAAACCTCATGACGGAATAAAGATCGGGGAGCATAACGGGGCACACTTTTTTACTATCGGACAAAGGAAAGGGTTGAATATTGGTGGTAAAGCCGAACCGGTCTTTGTTATTGATAATGACACAAATACAAATACTGTTTATGCCGGAATGGGGAAAAATCATCCCGGACTCTTCCGCAGGGGACTATTTATAAAATCAGACGAAATACACTGGCTTAGAAACGACCAGGAAATGAAACCCGGTATGAAGCGGAAAATGCTGGTTAGAATTCGTTACCGCCAACCATTGCAGGAAGCAACTCTTCATATGAAGAAGGAAGGTATGTATATTGTATTCGCAAAACCTCAGAGAGGAATAGCCCGTGGACAGTTTGCTGCATGGTACGATGAAGAAGAGCTATTCGGGTCGGGTGTGATCTCTTGAAATCACCAGATATCCATTCTTTCATTAAAACGATAGATCGCATCACACAGACCGGTATTTTCATCATCCCCAACAACCTCATACTTCTTACACAGCTCATCCGGTGAATTGGATACTATAAAACTGTTTTCAGCCCAGTCAAGCAATGTAATATCATTATAATCATTACCTACTGCCATAATGTTAGACATAGGAATATCAAGTTTATTTGCAAGGAACAAAGAACCTGAACCTTTCGATATCCCCCGGGGAAAGATCTCGGTCCATATAGACTTGCCATCCAAAGGTGAAGTGGTCCTTTCCACATGATAACCGGGAAACATTTCCATTACCTTTTCATGAACACCGGAATTATTCTTAGATATAATCAGAAACTGGCATGCTTCACCAAATTCCACTTCGGGATTCTCCAAAGGTTTTGCATACTGATAATAAAGCTCATTCCTGTAATAAAAATCAGGGGTTGTATTATCAATATCCGCGTATAAAAATTTATGGTTGTCCGGTATAGGTTCATGCAAAGCAAAAGAAAGTTTTTCTGACCACAATTTCTTTACAATCGTTTGTGTTTCATCTGATTGAAGATTCCTGCTATAAATTAGTTCTTTCGTTTTCCAGTTTAGAATACCGGCACCACTTGAAAATATCAGATAATCCAGAGGAAATTCATCTCCAAGGGCTCTTTTGAATGAAAACACTGATCTGCCTGTTGCTATCACTCTGCATACTTTCTCCTTCTCCAGCATATCAATTACCTCAAGATCCCGCTCATCGATCTTCCCCTTACGCGGAAGAATTGTACCATCCAGATCTATAATAACCATCGCTTTGTAATCCATCATAGTTTAGTGTTTATCCATAAAGTCAAATAAAAATTACATAAGCACCAAATAACAAGTATCAAATGACAAATAAATCTCAAATTCCAATAACTAAAAAACCAAACAAATTCATATATATGTGCTGTTTGGGTTTTGTTTTTTCAAACATTGGGTATTATTTGTTATTTGTTTTTTGAGATTTGTTATTTATTTATAAACGAAATATAGAGTTTATAGACTGGCTATAGTTAACCTTCTTATATCAGTTTTAACCTATAAAATATCTATAATTCAGGTGGAAGTGCATCTTTATTTTTCTCAAGAAATACTGAAACTTCCTTAACCTGTTCCGGTTTTCCCACATCAAACCAAAATCCACTGTCGTGCTCAATTGTAAGGATATCATGATCAGAGGCAAGTCTCAGGTAAACATCAATTATATTGCAATATCCATCCTCGGTTATAAGATCCGGAAGTTGTGTACTGATAATCTGAATACCTGAAAAAGCCACTGAAGTTAATTCTTCAGGTTTATCCCTTGAGATAATTCGTTCCCCTGTCTTTACATTACACCAACCACACAGGATATTTTGATCATCCACGAGTAAATATCTCGATGTATCCCTTTTCCTGACTGCAAGAGTTGCCAGTGCATCTGAGATATAATGCTGCCTGTATAGCTTACCAATATCAAGGTCGGTGATCACATCAACATTATATGCAAGAAAAGCTTCTTCACCAATGAAAAAGCCGGCTGCTTTTTTTATTCCACCCCCGGTTCCCAGAAGTCTAAAGCTCTCATCAGATACAGTAACTCTCATATCATCATATCTCAGATTTTTAATAAATGTCTCAATCTGCTCTGAGAAATGGTGAATATTTACTATTATGTCTTTAAAACCATAATATTTCAGCTTTCTTATAGCTAACTCAAGCAAAGGAACACCATTAATTTCAACAAGAGCTTT